>NZ_JBSFWD010000057.1:0-52625 GCF_053592655.1 Streptosporangium sp. NPDC002607 | reverse complement strand
GCCGCTCCACCGATCCGGAGATCGGTGGAGCGGCCGCCGCCGTGAGGGTCAGCGCCCCCCGTCCGGGGCCGCCGCCACGGTGGCGGAGGGCGGCTCGGGCAGCGAATCCGGGATGTTGAGCAGCGAATCCTGCTTGCGGACCCGCAGGACCGTCGAGGCGAGCAGCAGCCCGATGATGATCAGGCCCGCCATGAACAGCGCACCCGCGTTGATGGAGCTCTCGGGGTACAGGACGGTGCCGTCCGGGGTACGCATTGCGAACTGCCCCATGATGACGAACAGGATGACCGGTGTGGTGCTGGAGAAGCCGCTGTAGCTCACCTGTACCATCCCGGCGATGGAACCCTGCTTGTCGGCCGGGGCGCCGGCGATGACCATGCCGGGGATCGAGCCGTAGGCCAGGCCCGTCCCGGCGCCCAGCAGCAGGGCGGCGATGAGGACCTGAAGGTAGCTGCCGTGGTTGAAGCCGAGTTGCAGACCGCCCACGAGGAGAAGTAGCAGGCCGATCTTCATCATGGTCGCGCCGCCCACACGATTGAGCAGCTTGCCGACGACAACGCCCATGATCACCATGGCGATCGACTGCGGAGCCGAGATCATCGCGTACTCCGACGCGGTCATCCCCAGGCCGTAGCCGAGCCCGGCCTCGCTCGGCGTCAAGCCGATCATCGGAGACATCGAGCCGGAGAGGCCGGTCGTCCCGTATGCCGTGGCGGCCGTCACCGCGGCGAGCAGGATCGGCCGGCGGGTGAAGATCCGCAGGTCGACGAGCGGATCGGAGAAGTTCAGCGACCGCATGACGAACCCGGCCATGAGCAGCAGGCCGACGGCGAACGCGCCCAGGGTGGTGACCGAGCCCCAGCCCCACGTACTGCCGAAGCTGATCCCCAGGAGCCCGATGCCCAGGCCGAAGCCCAGCATGCCGGCGCCCAGGAAGTCCACCCGCGAGGGGACGCGCAGCGGCGTCTCCGGAGTGGTCAGCAGCAGCAGCGGGGTGAGGATCGCCATCCAGAGAATGTCGAAGGCGAACAGGCCGCGGAAGCCCCAGTTGTCGAGCAGCCATCCGATGAGGAACGGCACGCCGATGGAGAAGACCCCGGTGCCGGTCATCGCGACCGCGCTGGCCAGCGGCAGGATCCGCCGCGGGTACACGTCGCGCATCAGCGAGTAGCTCAGGAACATCGTGGGCAGCACGGTGCCCTGCAGCAGCCGGCCCGCGATGAGCACACCGAATGTCGGTGCCACGGTCGCCAGGACCGAGCCGACCGTGCTCGTCAGCAGGCAGACGATCATCATCCGCCGCTTGCCGTGGATGTCGGCCAGCTTCCCCACCAGCGGGCAGAGGACGGCCCCGGAGAGGATGAAGCCGGTGAGGAGCCAGCCTCCCTGGTCCGTCTTGAAGTGGGTGGTGATCGCCGGCAGCGCCGTCGACACGAGGCTGAACCCCAGCGCGGTCCCCTCCAGGATCATGACCATCGTCACCATGGAGAGGACGAGCCGTGGGGTCCACCCGCCCGTCTCCGCCGTCGTATCCGTAGTACTCATCGTCAGGCCTCCAGAAAAACGTGATGTTTCAATGAATCTCGGCGTGGCCGCGGACCTCAGCGTCTTCGTGGCGCAGGTCCCGGCGGGGGGATGCTGTTCCTCCTTGGCACCACGCGGACACCGCGGTGTCACGCACGTTTTCCGGTCGATGACGGACCGCAGGTCCCCCACGATGGGGGTACGGTCATCCCGGCCCGGCGGGGAACCGCCGGGGCTCGGGGAGATCAGGGGCGGCGCGGAGCGCAACCGGCTCGTCTGGTTCAGGCCGCCGCGGCGGACAGCGGGTCCGCGAAGGGATGGGCGCCCTCTGCGCCGGTGTGCATCAGGCCGTACCCGGTCGGCGCCTCCCAGGATGGCTCGTTCCACAGCTTCGGCACGAACGGGACGCCGCAGCCGACGAGCCAGTCGAAATGCTCCAGCCTGCCCTCGGCGGGGTCAGGTCCGCCGGCGAGCTTGAGGAAGGCGTACGGAGCCGCGCTCACCGGCGGTCCTTGCGCCCAGGCCGGTTGAGCAACGCCGTTGACCATCATCCTCGGCCTCCTGTTCGACGGTGACCGTGCCTTTCATCGAGCACCTGCGATGAGCGGCGTCGTGCACTGGCGCAGACGCTAAGCGCCCAGTGACGCGGATCACGTCGGGCATCCCAATGAGCGGGACCCAATGGTGAGAAGGCGGTGACACAAATCTCATCCGCACGACGACGTCCGTACCCGGCGGCCGGTCGGAACCGGCGATCGGCAGGCTGTTCGCGCCGCCGACCGGCCCCTCGCCCCGGTCTTGCCCCGCTCGTCCTGCTGAGCGGGACCGGCCCGGGAGCGCGGCGAGGCCGTTGATTACGGTCCGGTTACCCGGAAGACCACGCCCCCGGGTTCCGGCGGGCCGATGCGGACGGAAGTGACGATGCAGTCAGCACAGCAGCCATATGACCGGCAGACCGGGGTCGTGGTCCTCGGTGCCGGCGCGGCCGGTCTCGCCGCCGCCATCTCGGCTCGCGAGGCCGGCGCCGAGGTCCTGGTGCTGGAGAAGTGCCCGCCCGAGACCGCGGGCGGCAACACCCGGGTTTCGGGCGGCAGCTGGTTCGAGAACCTCGACGCCCAGCGCGCCGCCGTCTATCTGCGCAGCCTGTGCGGGGATCTCCCGGTGTCCGAGGCGGTCATCCGCACCTGGGCGGAGGAGACCCGGCACAACACCCGGTGGATCGAGGGCCTCGGCGCGGCCGTGGCCGTGAACGGTGCCTATCCCCCGGAGTTCCCGCACCTCGACGGCGCCGACTGCTACGGCGGCTACCACAGCCTGGAGGGCCGGATGGGCGACCAGTTGCTGTACCGGTTCCTCGTCGACGCGGCGCTCGCCCGGGGCGTCGAGATCTGCTACGCCACGCCCGGCCGGGAGCTGGTCATCGACGGTGGGGTGGTCACGGGTGTCGTCGCCGAGTCCGGCGACGGGCCACTGCGGGTGCGGGCCCGGACCGGGGTGGTGCTGGCGACCGGTGGCTTCGAAAACGACCCCGCCATGGTGCGCGACTACCTGCGACTCGCGCCGTGCCCGGTCTGGGGAAGCCCGGCGGGCACCGGTGACGGACACCGGATGGCGCAGAAGGCCGGGGCCGACCTGTGGCACATGGGCAACATGACCGCGTTCAGCGGGATACGCGTCCCCGGCTCGGACACCGGGTTCTTCATGGTGCCGCCCGCGACGGGCTACATCTGGGTCGCGCCCGACGGGCGTCGGTTCGTCGACGAGACCCCGGCGCTCGGCGGCCACGGCCAGTCGCGGATTCGCGGCCGCGACGAGCTGCATCCGGCGCAGCCCGCGTACGTCGTGTTCGACGAGCGCACGCGCCGCGCCGGGCCGCTGTGCCCGCCGCGCGAGTACCTGCCGGTCGGATGGAAGGTGCTCATCGAGGGCTACGAATGGAGCCTCGACAACCAGGCCGAGATCGATCGCGGCTGGATCCGGCGCGCCGACACCGTCGAAGGGCTGGCCGCCGGGCTGGGCGTCGCCCCAGAGACCCTCGCCGAGACGGTCCGCCACTGGAACGCGGCCTGCGCCGCCGGCCGCGACGAACGGTTCGGCCGCCGGGCCGAGAGCCTCACCCCGCTGGAGCAGGGCCCCTACTACGCGTTCGAGCTGGCACCGCTGCTGGGGTGGACCAGCGGGGGGCCGCGCCGTGACGAGCACTGCCGGGTCCTCGACCCGTTCGGCTCGGCCATCCCCGGCCTGTACGCCGCGGGGTCGGTGAGCTCCACATACAGCTGGGCGAAGGACGGCGGGTTCCACATCGCCGATGCCCTCGCCTTCGGGCGGGTCGCCGGCCGCACGGCCGCCGCGCCGCCCGCCATCACGAGCGATCTGGAGGAGATCAGTGCCAGTTCAGTGGGATGAGACGGCCGACGTCGTCGCCGTGGGATCCGGGGGCGCCGCGCTGACGGCGGCCTACACAGCGGCGGCGGACGGATTGCGCACCCTGGTGCTGGAGAAGACGAAGTACTTCGGGGGCACCAGCGCCTACTCCGGGTCGGGCCTGTGGCTGCCCGGCAACCACATCCTGCGCCAGGCGGGCGTCGAGGACAGCGTGGAGCGGGGACTGGAGTACTTCCGGGCCGTCGTCGGCGACCGCACACCGGCCGCGCTGCAGGAGGCCTACGTCTCGACGGCGCCCGAGCTGGTGGAGTTCCTGGACCGCGACCCGGTGCTGGAGTTCGAGTACCTGCCGTTCCCGGAATACTTCGCGGCTCCGGGGCGCGCCCCCGGCGGCCGGGGAATCTGCCCCAAGCCGCTGCCGGCGCACCTGCTGGGCGCCAGGCTCGGTCAGGTGCGCCCGCCGATCTCGATCGACCAGTTCGGCGTGCCGCAGGAGCGGAAGACGCTGACCGGGGGGCAGGCCCTCATTGGCCGGCTGCTGCTCGCCCTGGACCGCACCGGGAACGCCACGCTACGGACCGGAACGCGGATGCGCTCGCTGGTGGTCGAAGACGGCCGGGTCGTCGGCCTGGAGGCCGAGCACGAGGGCCGCGCACTGATGATCCGCGCCGAGCGCGGCGTGATCGTGGCCGCCGGCGGGTTCGAGCGCAACGCGGAGCTTCGGCGCGAGCTGCAGGGCCTGCCCGGCGCGGACTGGTCGTCGGCCGCCCCCGGGTCGAACACCGGGGACGCGCTCGCCGCGCTCCAGGCGGTGGGCGCCGCGACGGACCTGACCGACGAGGCGTGGTGGTGCCCGGCCGTACTGTTCCCCAACGGCCACGCCGCCTTCACCCTCGGCCTGCACGGGGGCATCTTCGTGAACGCCGCGGGCGAGCGGTTCGCCAACGAGTCGCTGCCGTACGACCGGATGGGCCACGAGATCCGCGCGGGGCACGCCACCGGTGTGTCGCACCTTCCGGTCTGGTGGATCTTCGACGAGCGCTTCCCGAACGCGCCGGGGATCTCCCAGCCGGCGCCCGATCCCGAGGAGTTCCGCACGGCCGGCCTGTGGCGCAGCGCCGACACTCTCACCGGCCTCGCCGAGCGGATCGGCGTGCCCGCCGACGTGCTCGGCAAGACCGTCACGCGGTTCAACGGCTTCGCCGCCTCCGGCGTGGACAGCGACTTCCACCGCGGCGAGGATCCCTACGACCTGTTCTTCGCCGCCGGTGACGGCCCGAACAGCTGCCTCGTCCCGATCGAGCGGGCTCCGTTCCACGCGGTGCAGGTGGTGCTCGGCGATCTCGGCACCAAAGGCGGCGCACGGGTCGGAAAGGACGGGCAGGTACTCGGCGAGGACGGAAACGCGATCCCCGGCCTGTACGCCGTCGGCAACTCGGCCGCCTCGGTCGCCGGGCATGCCTACCCGGCCCCCGGAGTCCCGCTCGGCTCCGGAATGGTCTTCGGCTACCGCGCCGCCACCCGGCTCCGGTTGGAGGACCGATGAGCGCCGGGAAGATCAACGATGCCGTCGTCCGTTACCTGGACGCCGTGGCGAACGGGACCGCTGACGACATAGCGTCCTGCTACACGGAGGACGGGACGCTGGAGGATCCGGTGGGCAGCGAGCCGCGCCGTGGCCGCGCCGCGATCCGCGAGTTCTACTCGGCGCTCGAGGGCGCACGACGGGACACCGAGCTGCTGGCCATCCGCATCGCCGGCAACAGCGCCGCCTTCCACTTCCGGGTGCGGACCAAGCTGGGTGACCGGACGTTCGATATCGAGCCGATCGACGTGATGACCTTTGACGAAGACCAGCGGATCGCCAGTATGAGGGCGTACTGGAGCGGCGACGACATGCGGGAGGCACGGTGACCCCTCGGTGCGCGGCCGGCCGGGTCGTCGTCTTCCGCCGCCGGGCAGACCGCCCTGCCGCATAGGTTGAACCCGTCCGTGGCACAGGCCCGGCGCATCGCGCGCCGGGCCTGTGGCCGTTCCACCCGCCCGTCCCGGTCCCGCCGGGATGCCCGGCGGGACCGGTCGGCATCAGACCAGACTGTCCTCGACGGTCAGGCCGAACTCGCCCTTGCCGTACATTCCCAGGGCACGCTCGACGTCGTTGGCGACGTGGACGCTGCCCGCATGCGCGTCCCGCCAGGCCCGCTCGATGGGGTTGCCTCGGCCGAGCGAGTTCCCTCCGGCGGTCTTGAAGAGACTGTCGATCGCCTCCACCGCCCGCTGGGTGGCACGGACCTGGTCCCTGCGGACGCGCAGCCGCAGCTCCATCGGAATACGCTCGCCCCGGACGGCGTACTCGTACACCTCGCGCACGTTGTGGTCCGTCTGCAGCACCGCCGCGTCGATCTCCGAAGCGGCCCGGGCCACCGCGACCTGGGCGAACTGCTCCTCGGCGAACCGGCCGCCGCCCAGACTCAGCCGTACCCGGTCACGCATGGCGGTGACGTAGGCCCGGTAGCAACCGGCCGCCATGCCGACGACGGGAGCGGTGATCGCGTTGGTGAAGACGGTCGCGAACGGCATCCGGTAGAGCGGGCCGGTATTCACCTTCTGACCGGGACCGCGTAGTTGTGCCTGCTCGTAGTTGCGCATGGCGCGGTGCTCGGGCACGAACACCCGTTCCACGATGATGTCGTTGCTGGCCGTGCCGCGCAGCCCGATGACGTCCCAGACGTCCTCGATCACGTAGTCGGTGCGGGGGACGAGGAGGGTCATGAAGTCCACCGGCCTGCCCTGCTTCTCCACCACCAGGCCCCCGACCAGTGCCCACGACGCGTGGTCGCAACCGGATGAGAAGCGCCACCGGCCGGAGAGCTCGTATCCACCCTCGACCGGAGTGAGCCGCCCCACCGGAGCGTACGACGAGGACACGAGCACGTCCGGGTCCTCCCCCCAGACCTCGTCCTGCGCGGCCTCGTCGAACAGGGCGAGTTGCCACGGGTGGACGCCGAGCACGGAGACCACCCAGCCTGTGGATCCGCAGACCGCGGAGATCTCCCGGATGACCTCGAAGAACTTCACGGGGTCGCTCTCGGCGCCGCCGTATCTCCTGGGCTGCAGCATCCGGAAGATCCCCGTCTGGATGAGCTCCCGTATCGTCTCCTCGGGCACCCGCCGGTTCACGTCGGTTGCGCCCGCCCGCTCCCCGATCTTCGGCAGCAGTGCGCGAACCGCGTCCAGGACCTCGTCGCCCGCGGGAGACGTGGGAGAGTCGCGTTCGCCCGACCCGTGCCGTTCACGCCGGTGCGCCGTACCGATTCTCATCTCCCCGCCGCGAGGGCGACCGCGATCTCGATGAGCTGGTCTTCCTGGCCGCCGACGAGCTTACGGCGCCCGGCCTCGATGAGGATCTCGGCGCCCGACACGCCGTACTTCCTCGCCTGGCGGTCGGCGTGCTTCAGAAAGCTGGAGTAGACACCGGCGTACCCCATGGTGAGCGACAGCCGGTCGAGCAGGCACTCGCCGTCCATGACCGGGCGGACGACGTCCTCGGCGGCATCGATGATCTTCAGGGTGTCGATGCCGGTGCGGATGCCGAGCTTCTCGGTGACCGCGGCGAACCCCTCGACGGGCGTGTTGCCGGCACCGGCGCCGAACCTTCGCGTCGAGCCGTCGATCTGGAGGGCTCCCGCCCGCACGGCGATGACCGAATTGGCCACGCCGAGGCCGAGGTTCTCATGGCCGTGGAAACCGACCTGGGCGTCGGATCCGAGCTCGGCCACGAGCGCGGCGATCCGGTCGCCGGTCTCCTCCATGATCAGCGCGCCGGCCGAGTCGACCACGTACACGCACTGGCATCCCGCGTCGGCCATGATCCGCCCCTGCCGGGCGAGGACCTCGGGCGGCCGGCTGTGCGCCATCATCAGGAACCCGACCGTCTCCAGGCCGAGCTTCCTGGCGAGACCGAAGTGCTGGACGGAGATGTCCGCCTCGGTACAGTGGGTGGCGATCCGGCAGATGCTCGCGCCGTTGTCGGCGGACTCGCGAATGTCGTCCTGGAGCCCGAGGCCGGGCAGCATCAGGAACGCGATCTTCGCCCGCTTCGCCGTCGCCACCGCGGCCTTGATCAGCTCCTGCTCCGGGGTGTGGCTGAAGCCGTAGTTGAACGACGAGCCGCCGAGCCCGTCGCCGTGAGTGACCTCGATCACCGGCACGCCCGCGTCGTCCAGCGCGGCGACGATGGACCGGACGTGCTGAGGCGTGAACTGGTGCTGCTTGGCGTGCGAGCCGTCACGCAGCGACGAGTCGGTGATCCGGATGTCGAGGTCGGAGCTGTAGGACATGGATCGATCTCCCTGTGACTAGGAGCGCTCGGCGAGAATGCGCTGCGCGAAGCCTTCGCCGACCTTGGCGGCGGCGGCGGTCATGATGTCGAGGTTCCCGGAGTACGGCGGAAGGAAGTCGCCCGCGCCCTCGACCTCGATGAACACGGCGACCCGGGCGAGCCCGCCGCTCATCGGCGTGGGGTCGTCGAACTGCGGTTCGGCGCGCAGTCGGTAGCCGGGCACATACGCTGCCACGGTGCCGACCACATCCTTGATCGAGGCCGCGATCGCGTCCTGGTCGGCGTCGAGCGGGATCGAGCAGAACACCGTGTCCTGCATGAGCATCGGCGGCTCGGCCGGGTTGAGGATGATGATGGCCTTGCCCTTCCGCGCACCACCGATCATCTCGATGCCCCGCGCGGTGGTGCGGGTGAACTCGTCGATGTTGGCCCGGGTCCCGGGGCCCGCCGACGGAGAGGCCACACTGGCGACGATCTCCGCGTAGGCCACCTCGGTCACCCGGGAGACGGCGTACACGATCGGGATCGTCGCCTGCCCGCCACAGGTGATCAGGCTGACGTTGGACACATCGAGGTGGGCCCCGAGGTTGACGGCGGGTACCACCGCGGGCCCGATCGCGGCCGGGGTCAGGTCCACGGCCGGGATGCCGAGCGCCTGATACCTGGGGGCGTTCTCCCGGTGGACGTACGCCGAGGTCGCCTCGAAGACGATGTCGGGCCGTTCGGCCTGGGCGAGCAGCCACTCGACGCCCTCGGCCGAGGCGATCAGGCCGGCGGACTCCGCCCGCTTCAGCCCGGGGCTGTCCGAATCAATGCCGATCATCCAGCGTGGCCGGATGAAGTCGGAACGGAGCAGCTTGTACATCAGGTCGGTCCCGATGTTGCCCGAGCCGACGATCGCGGCGGTTGCCTTGGTCACTGTGTCACCCTCATTCGAATCGAGCGGTCACGGAGCCGAGCCCGGCGAACTCGGCACGGAAGACGTCGCCGGGGCGCGCGTCGATCGCCCTGGTGCAGGACCCGGGAAGGATGACGTGCCCGGCCTCGAGCTTCACTCCGAAGGAGGCCACCTTCCTGGCCAGCCAGGCCACGGCGGTGGTCGGGTTCCCCAGCACCGCGTTGGTGTTGCCCCTGGTGATCTCGGCGTCACCGGCGTAGAGCACGGCCTCGATGTCGGCGACGTCCATGCCCGCGGCCGTCAGGTCGGCCGGGCTCATCCGGGCGTCGCCCAGGATCACGCCGGCCGAGGACGCGTTGTCCGCGATGGTGTCGGCCAGGCGGATCCGCCAGTCCCTGATGCGGCTGTCGATCAGTTCGATGCTCGGCACGACGTACTCGGTGGCGGCGAGCACGTCCTCCTCGGTGCACCCCTCGCCCGGAAGGCTCGCCCCGAGCACGTACCCGATCTCCACCTCGATCCGGGGATAGCAGTACCGGTCGGCCCGGATCGACGTGTTCTGCGACAGCACCATCGTGTCGAGCAGATGACCGTAGTCGGGCTCGTCCACGCCCATCATCCGCTGCATCACCGGGGAGGAGAGTCCCACCTTGTGGCCGTACACCCGGGCCCCGGCGGCGAGACGGCGGCGGATGTTGATGAGCTGGACCTCGTAGGCGTCCACCACGCCGATGCCCGGGTATGCGTCGGTCAGCGGTTCGATCGGCACCCGATCCCGCTCGGCCTCCCACAGCCGTTCGGCCGCGGACTCCCGTCGCGTTACCTCCAGCATTCAGTCCTCCCGAATTCGTGTCCCGCATCGCGCTTGGGCGGTGCGGGCAGTTGATGGATGGGGATGGTCAACGGTGACGCGGGGTTTCCGTGACGGCTCTCCCCCTCGGTGAAAGGGTTCCGGGCGCGGATGAGCTTCACCCGTCGTAGGTGATCTTGAGGTGCTCGCTGAGCGGGAACGCCTGGCAGGAAAGGATCAGCCCGTCGGCGAGGTCCTGCTCGTCGAGGACCGTGTTGCGCTCCAGCGCGACCTCGCCCTCCAGCAGTACGCAGGCGCAGGCGCTGCAGGACCCCTCACGGCACGAGTACGGCGCCTCCATGCCGGCCGCCAGCAGCACGTCAAGAAGCTTGTTGCCCTTCGGCCAGGTCAGCGTCCTCTTCTCACCGTCCAGCTCGATCTCGACCGTGCTACCGGGGCCCGACGAGTCGACCGCGACACCGGGTCCGGCGAAGGGGTCGGTGGCCAGCGACTCGAAACGCTCGACGTTGACCCGCCGCCTCGGGACACCCAGGTCGGCGAGGACCCGCACGGCGAGATCCATGAACGGGCCGGGGCCGCAGACGAACGCCTCCCGGTCGGTGTAGGGCCGGGTCAGCGCGGCCAGGCTGCTCGCGCTGGGCAGGCCCTGCACCGACTCCAGCCAGTGGACGACGGTCAGCCGCTCGCCGTACTCGGCGGTCAGCGCGACCAGTTCGTCGCGGAAGATCACCGAGTTCTCGTCGCGGTTGGCGTACAGGAGGGAGACGGCGCCGGAGCCTCCGCGCAGGCACGATTTGAGGATCGACATGACCGGGGTGATGCCGCTGCCGCCGGCGAGCAGCAGCAGGTCCTCGTCGAGCGAGACGGGGACGAATGTGCCCGCCGGTCGCAGCACCTCCAGCATGTCCCCCTCGGTGACGTGATCGCAGATCCAGTTCGACCCGTAGCCGCCCCGGGTGCGCTTCACCGTCACCTTGAGCTTCTCGTCGCACACCGGCGAGCTGCTCAGGGAGTAGCAGCGCGCCGCGCCCTCCGGGCGGGTGGTGGGCACCCGGATGGTGAGGAACTGGCCGGGCCGGTAGCCGAACCGGGTGTGGTCTCCGTCGGCGGGCTCCAGCACCAGTGAGTGCGCGTCGGAGGTCTCCCGGATGACCTCGACGACCCGCGCCTTCAGCGGTCCCGGCTGGGTCATGCTCCCCACTCCTCCCTGGTCACGGAAACGGCCGGCTGGAATCGCCCCGCCGCGTGCCGGGCGGCGATGTACCCGAAGACGATCGAGGGGCCGATCGTGGCGCCGGGACCCGCGTACTCGTTGCCCATGACCGATGCGGAGGTGTTCCCGGTGGCGTACAACCCTTCGATCACCGAGTCGTCGGGGCGCAGCACCCGGCTGTGCTCGTCGCAGACCAGCCCGCCCTTGGTGCCGAGGTCGCCGGCCTCGATGCGGAAGGCGTAGTACGGCGCCTTGTCGATCACGTCGAGGTTCGGATTCCTCAGCGTGGGATCACCGTAGTAACGGTCGTAGGCGCTGTCGCCCCGGCCGAAGTCCTCGTCCTTGCCGGCCCTGGCGAACCGGTTGAAGCGCTCGACGGTCTCGGCCAGCGCGTCGGCGGGCATGCCGACCTTCACCGCCAGCTCGGCGAGCGTGTCGGCACGGAACGCCACGCCCTGCTCGTAGAACGCCTCCGGTATCGGCATCCCGGGAAGGATCTGCGCGAACGGGTACCGCGCCCGGGCCTTGGCGTCCATCACGAACCACACGGGTACGTGCCCGCCGGCCAGCTGGTCGTGCACGAAGTTGACGTACGGGGCGGACTCGTTGGTGAACCGCCGTCCCTGCTGCGACACGATGATCGACGGCGGGATGCACCGCTCGGACACCAGCGGGATGGTCGCCCCCGCCGGGTGCCGTACGGCCGGCATCCACCAGGCGTCGTCCATCAGGTCGAGGGCCGCGCCGAGCCGCTCTCCCGCCAGGATGCCGTCGCCGGTGTTCTCCGTGGCGCCCATGCCGAAGTCGGTTCGGCCGCCATCGGGCAGGTACCTGTCGCGCATTTCCTGGTTGTGGTCGAAACCACCGGTCGCCAGCAGCACCCCGTACCTGCCGCGGATCCGGACGGTCTTCCCGTCGCGCCGGGCGACGATGCCGGTGACGGCGCCGCTTTCGTCGGTGACGAGTTCGGTCATCGGCGTCCGCAGCCACAGCGGGATCCACGCGTCCTTCAGCGCCATCCGCCGCCGGGCGACGAGCGCGCGCCCGCCGGTGGACATGTGGCGGCGGCGGAACAGGTTCGACGAGACCCGCCAGGCGGCGACGATCGACGCCCGGCGGCCGCTCCAGGTGCGCTTGACCATGGCCAGGTCGTGGTAGTCCTTGCTGGTGACCCACAAACCCAGCGGGCCCTTCATCCCGTTGGGGCGCTGGTACTTCTCGTCCTCACCGAGCTTTCGGGTGTCGAACGGGATCGGCTCGATCGACCGGCCCAGCGGCCTGCCGCCTTCGAACTCGGGGTGGTAGTCGGCGTAACCCCTGGTCCAGGAGAACCGGATCCACTTGCTCCTGCCGAGCAGTTCCATCGCGGCCGGACCGTTGTCCACGAACGCGTCGAGCCGGGCCGCGGGGACCCTGCCCTCGGTCAGCAGGTCGAGGTAGCGGCGGATGGACTCGCGGCTGTCGTCGTGCCCCTCGGCCCGCAGGGTGGGATTGTTGGGGATCCAGATGCCGCCACCGGAAATCCCGGTGCTGCCGCCGAACGCCGTGCCCTTCTCGACCACCACCGCGGACAGGCCGCTGTCGTGCGCGGTCAGCGCCGCCGTCATGCCACCGCCGCCGCTGCCCACGATGACCAGGTCGAACTCGTGGTCCCACCCGCTCACCGCTCGTCCTTCCTGGTCAGGAAGGCCAGCACGACGCTCTCCCAGGCGGCTTTCTGCTCGATCATCACCCAGTGACCGCAGTCGGGGAAGATGTGCACCTCGACGTCGGGGATGGACCGCATCGGCAGGATCGCCATGTCAACCGGGCTGACCCGGTCGTCGCGGCCCCAGGTGATCAGTGTCTTGGCCTTGATCTTGTGCAGCATCGCCCAGTACGGCGGGGCGTCCGAGGCCGCCGCGGCCGCGGCGCCGGCGGCGAACGCCGCCTTGCCGTACATCCGGCGGGCGCCGGCCAGGGTGGCCGGTTCGGTGGCCAGCGCCCAGCGCTCCTCGATCAGTTCCTCGGTGACCAGGGACCGGTCGTAGACCATGGAGTCCAGCCACTGGACGAGCCGCTCCCGGGTGGGCTCCTCGGTGAAATCCATGAGCAGCTTGATGCCCTCACCGGGGCCCGGGCTGAACAGGTTCCTGCCGACACCGCCGATGGTGACCAACCGGCGTACCCGGTCGGGATGGGCCATCGCCACCTGGGCACCGACGATTCCGCCCATGGAGTTGCCGATCACGTCGACCTGCTGGAGCCCGAGCCCGTCGAGGAAGCGGATCACCGCTGCCTGCGCCCCCACCATGGGATGCTCGCCGGTGGAGTCGCTCACCCCGAAACCGGGGAACTCCAGGATCAGGCAGCGGAAGCGCTCCGCCAGGACCGCGAGGTTACCTCGGAAGTTCCGCCATCCGGTGACTCCGGGCCCCGAGCCGTGCAGGAGCAGCAGCGGCGGGCCCTCGCCGGCTTCGTGGTAACGCAGTACACCCTGATCGGTCGCAAGTTCCCGCGCCGTCGACTCGTAGGTCAGCTCGGTAAGCATTCATCCGTCCCGTTCATCGCGGAGTATCGGCTTCGGGGAAGGTAGCCCGCGAGAGCCGGAGAGCGGATCGTTCCTCCCGATGAGTGAGACCCGGCCCGCCTCCGCCCGGGATCGGCCGGGACACCGGGCCGCGCCCCGCGCCCCTTCCGCTCAGCGGGATCCGGCCCCGGTGAAGTCCGCCGGAGGTCCGTAACTTCGTCGCCCGAAGCCGCCAACGGGGCGGCGTCCGACGTCACCTGAGGTGAAACGCATGACAGCCGAGACCGCCCGGCCCTCGATCACTCCGGATCCCGTCGGCGTGGCTCCGCCCGATCCCGCGGAAATGCGGCAGGCGATGGGCATGTTCGCGAGCGGCGTGACGGTCATCACCGGCATCGACGGCGGAGAGCCGGTGGGATTCGCGTGCCAGGCGTTCGCGTCGGTGTCCCTCGAACCGCCGCTGATCCTTTTCTGCGCCGACCACAACAGCCGCACCTGGCCGAGGATCAGGAAGTCCGGGAGGTTCAGCGTGAACGTGCTGGGCGAAGAGCAGTCCGACCTATGCAGCCGGTTCGGCTCCAGCAAGGGCAGGAAGTACGACGGGCTCGGCTGGGAGCTGTCTCGGTGGGGCACTCCGGCGCTGCGCGATGTGCTTCTGCGCGTCCACGCCGAGGTCGTCGACGTGCACATCGCCGGGGATCACGACGTGGTGATCGGTCGGGTACTGGAGGTGGAGCGGAACGCCGGGCGGCGTCCCATGGTGTTCTTCCGCGGGCGGTTCGGCATCGACCACGAGACGGACGCCGAACAAGCGCTGTTCGCCCCCGGTCTGTGGGGCTGGGCGGATCAGCGGGACCGGGATCGGGCTTGAGAATGACGACGGGCCGTGCGGATCACAGCCAGCCGTCGTTCTCGCCCATGGTGAGCAATCGGTTCATGGTCTCCGGTGACCAGTTACAGTCCGGCACCCGGGCGGCTTGACGGGATCGCCCCCGCTGGCTGTCCAGGTCCGGGAAAAGGGCGAGCGAGGCCTGCCGTGCCGCGTCGACCACCAGCGGGGCGACGTTCTCCAGCGGTGTACGGGTGTCGCCGACGAGAGAGATGCTCGCCACCGGGCCCTCGTGGCCTCGGATCGCCGCGGCGGCACACGAGATGCTGGGGACGTTCTCGCCCCGTTCGAACGCCAGCCCCTGGCGCTGCCGGATACGGTTCAGCTCCTGGTGCAGGGTGCCGATGTCGCCGATGGTACGGCTGGTGAGCCGCCTTACCTTGCCTCCGACCAGTTCCTCGACCCGCTCGGGCTCCAGCCAGGCGAGGATCGCCTTGCCCAGCGCGGTGGAGTGCGCCGGGGCACGGCCGCCGACTCGGGAGGGCACGGACAGGGCGAACCGCCCGCCGACCTTGTCCAGGTAGAAGACCTCCGAGCCGTCCAGGACCGCCAGATGGACGACCATCCTGGTTCTCATCTGCAGGTCGTGCAGCAGCGGCGCGGCGGCCTCTCGGATCTCGCCGTGGCTGCCGTCGCCCCCGCCGATCCCGAGCGCCCGCTTGCCCAGGCTGTAGCCGAAGGACGAGTGCTCCAGCCAGTTCAGTCGTACGAGTTGGTCGAGGATGCGATGCGTCGTCGAGCGCGGCAGGTGAGTGCACCGCGCCACGTCCTCCAGCGTGAGGTGGGTGAAACGGCCGTCGAACGCGTCGATGATCAGCGTCATCCGCTCGACCATCGAGGGCGGGAGCTCTCGCCGCGCGGACGCGGCGTGGCCAAGGTCAGAGAGAGCGGTCATCACATCTCCCCAAAACTGAAATGAATTCTTGTTTCGAAATGTAGCAACGGGATGAGCAACAGGGAAGAGAGGGAGAAAGATCACCAAATGATACTTTTTGTTCGGTTCGTCCTGTGGGACACGGGAGCCCGCACCCCCTCTACGCCGGGAAGATTTCCGCGAGGAGCTCCGGGTTGCGAGAAGCCGCTCGCCACGCCGCGAAGCGTGGCAACGCGCCGAATCAGATTCATGCCATATGTAACATGTGGCCAATAAGTGCGTCAACGGACACAACACCGTCACACCTCCGCAACAAACCCGGGTAGGCCAGGCCCTCGCTTGACCGCCTCTCAGCAGCGTGTTTAGCTGAGGCAGACCCCGGAGCGCCCCGTCGACGACGGCCCAGCCGGGCCGCCCCCATTGGCTACGACACAGCGAACGTCATTCAGATGGATCGTCGGCACCGGTTGGGAACCATGACGAGGGCTGGATGCACCATCCCCTGAGCGAAGGCGAACAGGATCGTCGCCTCCTTCGCGGCGTCCAACTCGGCGGACACCTGCCCGGCGGCCTGCGCGGCCCTGATCTGGTCGGCGTAGAACGCCATCACCTGCGTCACGGCCATCCTGGACCTGCACCTCAAGGGCAGGCCTCAGCCCGTGCTGGACAAGCCCTAAGCCGGGGTCAAGTTCTGGAATTGAGCCGCCGACGGGTGGCTGGAAGACGTTGACGCCCGACCGGCGAGATCATCGGCATTCCGGCGCTGCCAGGGCCATCTCCCCGGCTACCGTGAAGGAGATCAAAGTCAACGACTGAGCAGGTAGCGCCGGGGCGTGGTACCGACCGTGCGGCGGAAGGCCGCCAGGAACGCGCTCGCCGTGGCGTACCCCACGCTGTGCGCCACCCGCGATACCGGCTGCCCCTCAGCCAGCAGCGGCAGGGCGGCGCGCAGCCGTACCTGCGTGCGCCAATGGTCGAAGCTCATGCCCGTGTCTCGCACGAACAGCCGCGTCAACGTCCGCCTGCTCACGCCCGCCGCACGGGCGTGCGCCTCCAGGCTGCGCGGGTCGGCCGGGTCCGCCAGCAGGGCGGCCGCCACTACCCGGACGCGCTCGTCGGTGGGTTGCGGCACGTCGATGGGCCGGGTGGGCAGCGGGCGCAGCAGGTCGGGCACCACCGCCTCGGCGCGCAACCGCGCGTCGTCGGTGAGGTCGGTGCGGGCCAGGTACCCGATCAGCTCGGCCAGCAGGCCGTCGACGCCGACCGCCGTGGGCTCGGGCCAGTCCAGCGGGCAGCGCTCCGGCGCCAGGTACAGGCTGCACAGCACCGCGTCGCGGGTCGCGCCGGTCGCGTGGGTGACGCCCGCGGGCAGCCACAGCGCCCTGGTGGGCGGCAGGACCCAGTACACCTCGCCCACGCCGACGCTCAGGACGCCGCGCCGGGTCCAGGCAAGCTGGTGGTGGGTGTGGCTGTGCGGGGGGATCCACTCCCCCGAGGCCAGCGGGAAGTGGCCGACGATGATCGCGCCTATGTCCTCCATGCGACACAGTCTGGCCTCACCGCGGATTGTGGCCAAATGCGGCGGATCATAGCGTCGTCGGGTGCCGATGATTGTGTTGTGCCTTGTCCAGTTCATGCTCGTGCTCGATGACACCGTCGTGAACGTGGCCCTGCCCAGCATCCGCGATGAGCTGGGCTTCAGCGCGTCCGGGTTGCCCTGGGTCGTCAACGCCTACTTCCTGGCCTTCGGCGGGCTGCTGCTGCTGTGCGGCCGGATGGCGGATCTGCTGGGCCGTCGCCGCGTCTTCCTCATCGGCGTGGCGTTGTTCGGGATGGCCAGCCTGGCCTGCGGGCTCGCGCAGGAGCCATGGCAGCTCGTGATCGGGCGGTTTGTGCAGGGCGCGGGTTCTGCGATGGCCAGCCCGGCGGCGATGTCGATGATCACGTTGCTGTATCCGGGGCCGGAGGAGCGGGCCAAGGCACTGGGCATCTGGGGCGGCATCGCGGCCCTGGGCGGAACCTCGGGCCTGGTGCTGTCCGGAGCGCTGACCGACCTGGTGTCCTGGCGCGGGATCTTCCTGATCAACCTGCCCATCGTCGCCGTGGCCCTGGCGCTGCTCCCCCGCCTGGTCCCCGAGTCCCGCGCCCCCGGCCGGCGCCACCTCGACGTTCCCGGCGCGGTCCTGGTCACCGGTGCCACAGTGTCGCTGGTGTACGGGCTGCTGCGGGCCGGCGAGACCGGCTGGAGCGATCCGATCGTCATCGGCGCCGTCGTGCTGTCCGCCGCCTTGGCGGTGGCGTTCCTGGTGGTCGAGTCGCGGGCGGTGGCGCCGCTGGTGCCCGGGTCGTTCCTGGCCTCGCGGACGCGGGCGGTCGCCAACGGCGCGACCCTGCTGTTCTCGATGGCGATGTACGCGATGTCGTTCCTGCTGATGATCCAGATTCAGACCGCTCTGGGGTACAGCCCGCTCCTGGCCGGCATCGCCTACCTGCCCTACGGCGCCGGCATTCTGGCGGGCATGTGGCTGTCCTCCCGCATCTCGCTCAGGATTGGGACGCGCTGGGCGCTGCTGCTGGCGTTCCTGGTCAACATCGCCGGCCTGCTGCTGCTGTCCGGCGTGGCGGCAGGCGACTCCTACGCCGCCCACATCCTGCCCGGCATGCTCATACTGAGCGTTGGCAACGGGCTGAGCCTGCCCGTCATGGCCGCAGCCGCGGTCGACGGCACCACCGAGGAGGACGCCGGTCTCGGCTCGGCCCTGTTCACCTCCGTCCAGCAGGTCGGCGGCGCCGTCGGGGTGGCCGCGCTGGCCATCATGGGCTACTCGGGCGGGCTCACGGCGGGCGCGCTCTGCGTGGCGCTCGGCGCTGTGCTCATCGTCGTGCTACTGCCGTCGCGTGCCGGCGGCCCGCGGCAGCCCGCTGGACATGGAGCCGGCGGCCGAAGCACGCCGGCGGCCGCTCCCCGGTGAGGATCCGGGCCACCGGCCCCTGCACCAGGACGCGGCCGTCGCGGGCCGCTGTCCTGTGGCAGCAGCCCGTACGGGTTCGCCTCGCCGACGTTGAGGAAGTGTCGGCGGACGAGGTTGCGGCTGCCTGGGTGCCAGGGTGCTGAAGTCCTCCAGAAGCACGACCACCGCCCACGCCCGAGCCGCCGAACCCGATCCGGTGGCGGGCCTGCGTTCCCTGCTCGCCCGCGGTGCCGGCGCGACGACCGAGTTCTACGGCCGGGCCTCCACGGATCTGACGCGGCAGGTGCAGCTGAGCAACGGCAGGCGCACCGTCATCGGGAGTGGTACGGGAGTGCGCGGAACCGGCAAGGTCAAGCTGGGGCGGGCCGGCGTGATCGCCTCAGAACACATCCGGCAGCTGAGCATCAGCAACAAGCAGTTGGTGGTGGACGAGGCGGCCAAGGATCCCTACTTCGCCGGTGTGCTCCGCACGGTGGGGACACTGCGCACGGTCAGCGTGGGCGGCTGGCAGTACCAGCTCGCGCCGCGGGCGAAGTCCTGGGCGCGCACCGGCCGCGCGAGCGGCGCCGCCGCCGCGTACGGCGACCAGTTCATCAACGTCCTGGAGCCGGCCACGCTGCGCAAGCTGCTGTCCGTCAAGAGCCGCAAGAGCGTCGCGCCATGGCTCAAGGACCACACCACCGGCCGCAAGCAGCGGATCTACTCCCTGACCGGGACGATCACGCTCAAGGAGCTCTATCGCGTCTCGCCCAGCTTCCGCGAGGCCGCGGGAACCTCGGCCCTCGGGACGTCTGAGGTGACATGGACGTACATGTACGACGACCGCGGGTGGCCGTACCGGGTCGGCTGGCGGTTCTACGCGCACCCGCGGCCCGAGGTCCCGGGGCTCGGAGACGACCGGATCCTGCGGGGGCACCTGGCCACGCAGTACCGGAACTGGGAGAAGCCGATGACGATCACTGCGCCCAAGGCGACGCCGGGGCGGGGGCTGGAGGTCGACGACCTCAGCGACGTGCTGAGCGCTCCCGAGCGCCGCAAGTGAGCAGGCCGAGCTGAGAGAGCCTTGGTGACGAGCCGCCAAGGCAATCGACAGGCCGGAGAAGCGGCCGTCGGTGACCACGGCGCACGAGTTGGCCAGGCCCCGCCCTTTGAGATAGGCGGTCGGATACAGCAGCTCCTGCATGCCGGGGCCTCCGCGCGGCCCCTCGTAGCGGATGACCGCCGTGCCCTTGGCCCCGGTGCGCGGCTCGCGTCAAAGGAGAGATGTCGGTCGGCGGGCCGCACGTGCCGCCGGCGGCATCATCGCCCAGACGGCTGGCCTGGACGACCCCACCACCGCGCACGTCCTGCGCCACACGCTCGCCACCACCAAGGACGAACCACCGGTTTACCAGGTCACATCTTCGTCGGCGTGCGAGCATGATCTGCGGAAGGTGCGGCATGGCCGGGGAGGCGCAGCACGAACCGTGCGCCGCGGGGGCTGTCTTCGATGGTGAGGGTGCCGCCGTGGGTTTCGGCGATCTGCCGGGCGATCGGCAGGCCGAGCCCCGTGCCGCCGGCGTCCCTGCTGCGGGAGGCCTCCAGGCGGGCGAACCGCTGGAAGATGACCTCCTGCTGGTCGGGGGCGATGCCCTCGCCGTCGTCACACACCTCCAGCACCGCCGTGCCCGATTCGAGCGCGAGGGTGACCGTGATGGCGGAGTCGGCATGGCGTTCGGCGTTGTCCAGTAGGTTGTTCAGCAGCCGGGCCAGGCCGATCCGCTCCCCATTGATCATCACGCCGGGGGTGAGGTGGCGGATCACCGCGACCCGGCGTGGCCGCCGGTCCAGCTCGTCCGCCACCAGGCCGGTCAGGTCGACGGGATCGCGTTGGCCGCTGATGCCCGCGTCCAGCCGGGCGATCTGCAACAGGTCGGTGACCAGGTCCTGAAGCCGTTCCACACTGTCCAGCAGCGCGTTCGCCGTTTGCGGCCAGTCGGTCTCCTGCGGGTACATGAGCGCCTCATCGATCTGCACGCGCATGGCGGCCAGCGGGTTGCGCAGATCGTGGGAGGCGTCCGAGGCGAACCGCAGCTGCTGTTCGACCGCCGACTGGGCCCGGTCCAGGGTCCGGTTCGCGATCTCGGCGAGGTCTCGCAGCTCGTCTCGGTACTTCGGTACCGGCACCCGGTGGCCGAGATCACTCGCGGTGATCTGGGCGAGCTTGCCGCTGATCGCGCCCACCGGCTCCAGGGTCTTGCTCACGATCCGGTAGGTGCCCGCAGTGGTCGCCCCGACCAGCAAGAGCCAGCCGACGGCGAGCGGGATCAGCAGCCGGGGGCCCACGTACCAGGGAACATCGGCGACGGCCATGTTGAGCAACCAGACGCCGTCGGCCTTGTGGAAGGGGTAAGAGATCACGATCTTGCACTGACCGGGGAACGCATGCAGATCACACAGCCGCGCAGTCGTATAACCGTCGACATCGGGGTGAAGGTTCGTTATCGGCGGCTCGCGTGCCGAGAAGCCCGGGGTGGCGGCGACCGTCGTGCCGGCCGGGTCGAACACCTGGATCGCCTCGTTGGGGCCGCCCGGCGGCAGGTGCGGGGATACGCCGCTGTGGCGTAGCTGCCTGGTCAAGGCCACGGCGTGGGTGACGAGTTGTTTCGTCCGGTTCTCGACAGAGGCCTCCCGTACCGCTACCAGGGTGAACACCGCGACGGCAGTGCAGAGCAGCGCCATGACGGTACTGGCCACCACGGTCAAGCGGGTCCTGATGGAGCACCCATGCCACGTGCTCACCTTGATCCCCCCCTCATGAGCAGACGCACACCCTATGGCGACTCCTTACCGGTCCTGGGAAGACTCACGACCAAAGCCGTGTAAACGTCAGCTGGAACGCATGGAATGCCCATGTCGTGACGAAAGAAGCAACGGGCGAGAGCGGCCGCCGCCAGCGACTCCAGGCCCAGCCGAACACGGAGGCGCGGTAGCGGGCCCACCCGAACCGGCTCTACCGCAAAAACGGGGTCCGAACCCTCCCCAAGGGCCGGCGAGCCGCGTGAGCTCGGGAGGGCCGGTCACGTTCCCGCTGGGGGTGGAGGTGGGTGCGCTGTCCGTCGTGATCAAGGATGCAGCGGTGGCCACCGCGAGCTGTGTGCCCCCGGCGCGCTGCACGACGACGAATAGCCGGCGGCACGGTCACCACGAAGGTTGTGGTGCCATTACGTCGACTTCACTGTTCTGGGTTTCCGCTCGGCTCTGTCGTCGGTATTTGCCCGGTGCGGTGCCGTACTCCCGCTTGAAGGCGGTGGCGAAGGCGAACTCCGAGGTGTAGCCGATCCGGGTGGCCACCTCGCCGAGCGGGGCATCGGACTCACGGAGAAGCCGGGCGGCGGTGGTCATGCGCCACCAGGTCAGATAGGTGAGGGGCGGCCGGCCGATCAGGGTGGTGAAGCGCCGGGAGAAAGCCGCCCGCGACAGTCCCGCCTGGCTGCTGAGTGTCCCAACCGTCCAGGGGAGTGCGGGATCACGGTGGAGGGCGTGCAGTGCGGAGCTGATCGCCGGGTCGCCCAGTGCCGCGGCCCAGCCGACGGCCGTGCCGCGTTCGGACTGTTCGTCGAACCAGGCGCGCAGGATGTAGAGCAGCAGCACGTCGAGCAGGGCGGGCACGACGGTGTCCACACCGAGGCGGGGAGCGTCGAGTTCGCCGCCGAGGAGGTCGACGGCGGCGCGCAGTTCGGGACGGTGCCCGAGGCGGGCAGGCAGGTGGACGATCTCGGGCAGGTCGCCCAGGAGCGGATGGGCTCGGCTGAGGTCGAGCTGGTATCCACCGCAGAGGGTCACGGTGACCGCCTGCGAGCCGTCCTGTCCGGTCTTCCCCACGGTCGCGGAGGCGTAGCGGTCTTCGAATCGAGGGTCGTTCAGTGGGTCGCAGACGGGTTCGGTCAGCGGGGTGGCGGGGCTGTCGGCGAGCGCGTAGCCGCTTCCGTGGGGCAGGAACACCACGTCGCCGACGTTCAGCACGATGGAGGTACCGCCGTCCGGGGGGATCAGCCGGCACGATCCCTGCAGGACCACTTGAAAGCCGGCGGAGCCAGGAACGGTGGGGAACCGCTGCCCCCAGGGGGCGTGCCACCGAACGCGCGCCGAACGGGGTTCCCCGGCGCGCATCGCGGCGATCACATCGCTGAGCACATCCACGGGGAGAGTCTATCTCTGCGGCTATACGAAGACGTACACATATAAATATGAGATTTTTACGCATTGGCTGTCTCTCTTCATCCCCATACGGTTGAGCGCACACGAAGTGATCAACCATTGGGGGCCTTTTATGCCGGGGCAACGCAAGATTCTGGTGATCGGGGCGACCGGCACGGTCGGCCGGCAGGTCGTGGCTCAGCTGCTCGAGGCGGGGGCAGAGGTTCGCGCGCTGGCCCGCGATCCCGAAGTGGCCGGCCTGCCGGACGGCGTCGAGGTCGTACGGGGCGACCTGGCCCATCCGGCCACTCTGCACGCACCCTTGGACGGGGCCGAGGCCGTGTTTCTCCTCTGGCCGTTCGCCACGGCCGAGGGGATGCCCGCGGTTCTGGATGTGGTCGCCACGCATGCCCGCCGCGTCGTCTACCTGTCTTCCGCGGCCGTACGCGACTACGAACAACAGGTCGAGCGGCTGATCGAGCGGTCCGGGCTGGAATGGACGTTCCTGCGACCGCACGCCTTCGCGGCCAACGCCTTGCGGTGGGCCGGGCAGATCCGCGCCGAGGCGGTCGTGCGTGAGCCGTACGGCGCGGCCGCCATGCCCCCGCTGCACGAGCGGGACCTCGCGACGGTCGCGGTGCGCGCACTCGTCGGCGACGGGCACAGCGGCGCGGTCCATGAGCTGACCGGGCCCGAGATACTGACCCAGGCCGAACAGGCGAGCATCATCGGGGAGGTGATCGGCCGCCCGGTGCATTGGGAGGAGACCTCGCCGCAGACCGCGCGGCAGCAGATGCTCACCCGGGGCTGGCCACCCGCGGCCGTGGACGGCATCCTCCAGGCCCAGGCCGAGATGGCGACCACGCCGAGAGTGACCACGGCCACGGTGGCAGAGGTCACCGGAGCCCCGGCACGCACGTTCCGCACCTGGGTGGCCGACCACGCGGGCGAGTTTCGCGACACCATGAAGGCCGCCCGCATCCATGAGTACGGCGATGCCTCCGTCATCCGATACGAAGAAGTACCGCGGCCCGCGCCCGGGCCGGGCGAGGCCCTGATCCGGGTCGCCGCCACCTCGTTCAATCCTTCGGAGATCGCGCTGCGGTCGGGGATGCTGCGAGGCGTGCTGCCGGTCGACCTGCCCTACACCCTCGGCTGGGACGTCTCCGGCACGATCGCCGAGGTCGGCGACGACGTGGCGGGGCTGGCCGTGGGCGACCGGGTCATCGGCCGTCTCGACGCGGGCGGCGCCGCGGCCGAGTACGTCACCGCCCCGATCGGCGTGCTGGCCAAGGCTCCCGTCACCGTTCCCCTCACCGACGCGGCCGCGATCCCGGTCGCCGCGCTCACCGCCTGGCAGGTGCTGTTCGAGCACGCCCACATCACCGCGGGCCGGCGCGTGCTCATCAACGGCGCCGGCGGCGGCGTGGGAGTGTTCGCCGTCCAGCTCGCCAGGCACGCCGGCGCGACAGTGGTCGCCACGGCCAGCGGCCGCAGCGCCGCGGCGGTCCGCAAGTACGGCGCCGACCAGATCATCGACTACACGACCACCGCTCTCGCGGATGCGCTGGACGGCCCGGTCGATGCCGTCGTCAACCTCGCTCCGATCTCCCCCGAGGCCGCGGTGAGCCTGGTCTCCCTTCTACGGCCGGGCGGCGTCATCGCCTCCGTCGCCACCCCCGTCGAGCCGCCCGCCGACGCCGATGTCACCGCCCTGCACATGGTCGCCCGCAACGACGCCAAGCAGCTGGGCGAGATCGTCGAACTCCTCGACGCCGGCGCGCTCATCGTCGACGTCGCCGAATCCCACCATCTGTCCAACCTCGCGCTGGTCCACCGCAGGAGCGAGGCGGGCCAGACCCACGGCAAGATCACCATCTTGCCCTGGACGTAGGCATCTCCGGGGTCGAGGCAGATGTGCTCGGGGCTGGGACGGCGGGCGGGGACCGGGCGGCGGTCGGACAGGAACAGCGGCCCGCGAGTACGGACCGGTGCGTCGGGGGGCGCAGGAGGTGGGCGGTGCCGGCGTCCCAGTAGACCCATTTGGTGTCGCCGCCCTTGGACTTCAGCGGGGCGCACCGGTTCTCCAAGTCGAGGTCCTCGATGTCGAGCGGCGCGGGCGGTGGTTTCGTAGAACATCCGCCGCAGGGTGCGTTCGCGGAGCGGGATGTCGCGGCGTGACAGCAGCCGTTCGATCTTGGTTTTGCTGACGGCCCTGGTGTGGTCGACGTTCTCGCGGCGCCGTTCGGCGCCGGCCGGGATCGATGGCGCGGCCCACCTCTTCTTCGTCGCGCACCAGGTGAGCCAGGAGGAGACGGCGGCGCGGTTGCGGCTCCAGATCGCGGGCGCGCATCCGCCCCACAGTGAGAGAAGGGCGTCGCCGATCTCGCGGTCGGCGACGTCGGCGAGGCGACGCGCTCCGCCGCCGACCGCTGTGACGGTCCGGTCGACAGCCGAGGCGTGAGCGCGATGGGTGTCGGGGTTCGCGGCCCGGTGGGTCGACAGGAACTCATCGGCCGCATCGGCGAGGGTGCCACCATCCCTCCTCCAGGCGCACCCCGTAGGCGAAGCCGGTGAGCACACCGTCGTCGAGCACGGTGGTCACGGAGAAGCCGGGCAGTGCCGCGTGTCTGACCAGCTGTTCGGCGAACTCGTCCGCGACCGCGGCGCCCTCACAGTACGGCGGCTCTCGATAGACCCGGTGGTAGACGTCGCGAAACTCCTCGGGGCGGCAGATCTCGGCCGCGCGATCAACCATCCGCGGCCTCCCACGGGACGTATGCGGCGACGGCGGCGGCAAGGTCAGGGCCGCGCTTCGCTCGATCCTCGGCAGGGACGACGTGCCGGCGTTCATCGCCGGCCCGGCGCGCACGTACAGTTTCGGCAAGTCGACCCTCGTCGAGGCCAACGGGGCCCCGGCCGCCTGGATGACCATGGACGGGCAACCACAACCCGTCCTCTGCGACGGCCGGATCCACGCCTTCTCCAGGGTTCTCACCCCGGACAAGTTCGGGCGCATCCGGCCGGTCTCCAGGCACCGTGGTCATTGACGCCGCTCCCAGAGCATCACGACGGCCAGCAGTCCCGGCACGCAGGGAAGCATCTGGAGCCACCCGATCGCGGGCGCGAGCCCGACGTCGCCGGAGGTGTCTGTCACGGTCAGCCCGGCGAGCGCGATGCAGAGTGCGACCGCGAAGACGCCGGTCGCCGCCCAACGCGTGGACCTCTTGCCGGCCTTCGCTGCCCACAGCGTCCCGAGCCATCCGATGAGGCCCAACCCTCCCACCACCGACAAGGTGGCCAGGTAGGCGGTGACAGCGGTATCGATCTCGCCGGCGCCGTAGGAGGGATAGCCCGCCTGGATATGGTCGGCCAGGGCATGCGTCGTGGTGCGGTCGACGAACGGGTAGACAGCGGCGATGACGGTCAGGACAAGCCCGATCCACATCGCCGCGAGGAGCCTCCGGCGTCGCCTGGTTGAACGTGCTGCGGTCATTCCTACTGCCATCTCGACTCTCCTGTCTTGAGATACTGGCTGTCTTGGTGAAAGCGACTCTCTCCAGCGCGGTCACGTGGCGAGGGAGCCGCAGGAGACCCGATGGTGGTCATCGCTCTTCCAGCGGGACATCTCCGGCGTTGCCGTACATCGCCACCTGGTAGAGGGCCGCAAGCGCGTCGTCGACGGGATGGGGCTGCGGCTTGCCCGAGGAGCCGAGTCTGTTCCACCTCTGCAGGTTCGCGGTGACAGGACGGCCGGCGGCGCCGCGCCAGACCTGGTCGCCGTCACGCGCCTCGGCGAACAAGCCCGGCATCCCGGCGCGGTGGACATTTTCTATGGCGGGGTTCGGCTCCGCGGGATTCAATGGGTTCTTCACGACATGTGTCCCTTCGTATTCCACGGGGGTGAGGGATGCCGGCCCGGCTCTACGTAGGTCGCCTGAGCGGGGTATCAGGGCCTGCAATCCGGAAGACCGGGTATCGGTGCGCGATCTTCTCGAACTCCGGCAACGGGGCGCGCCGGTTCATCGGGATATGTGGCCGCGCACCGGGGGCGATGGCGAGATAACGACGAAGCACGGGAGCGCGTTCGGTGACGGGGACCTCGTCGAGCGTGATCTGTTCGCGGCCCCGTCGGCGCAGGACGGCATGACCGCCTGCGGCGCGGACGTTGCGCACCCAGTTCGCGTTCGGGCCGAGCATCGCCACCAGATACCGCTGCCCGTCGAGCTCGGTGACGGTGATGGGCAACGGGATCTGCCGTCCTGAACGTCTTCCGGTCACTTCCAGCGTCGCGGTCTGCCGGGGTGTGAGAACTCCCGACGCATACAGCAGCGCGTCGACGCGGTTCACCGCTCGGATGAGAGCTGTCGGCCGGCCCGTGCGTCCGCGGTAGAGCGCGCGCTTCACCGCGGCGATGCCGCCGAGGATGGACGGTGGCACTCGACTCACCGCAGCCCATCGGAGTCGGCCGTGAGGGGACTCATGCGTGTGGCCCCTTGCGGCTGCTTTCTCCACACGAGGACGACCACAAGGATTTCTGCCAGGCAGGGCAGCATGCCGACCCACCCCAGCAGCGGAGGCAGACCGTAAAACGAGCCGACGTCATGGGGTGGCGGTTCCTCTCAGGTAAGTCCGGTTCAGGCCGGTGTTCGCCGGGCCGGGCCGGGCCGGGTCATGCGATCCCGTTCGTGTTGTACGACGTAAAACTACGCGGCTCATGCTAGTTTTACGTCGTACAACACGTCAAATGAGATGAGACGGGCACCATGACCGCCAGCCGAGGCCGCGGGCAGCACGCCGGCCTCAACAGCCGGGCCATCCTTCAAGCCGCCATCCGCCTCACCGACCGAGAGGGCCTCGCCGCACTGTCCATGCGCAGGCTCGGTACGGAGCTCGGAGTCAAGGCGATGGCCCTGTACCACCATTTCCCCAACAAGGACGCCCTGCTCGACGGAATGGTCGAAGAACTCGCCACCGCGGCACCGGTAAGCTTCGACGGCACCGACTGGCGAGACGGACTGCGCGGCTACACCCGAGTGCAGCTGGACACCCTTGCCGCCCACCCGAACCTGGTCCCGCTCGTCCTATCCCGGCCGGCGACCACCGCAGGGAATCACCGCATGATGGAGACGCTCCTCCAATCGCTGTGCACGGCCGGTTTCCAGCCGCGGCGGGCCCTCGACATGGTGTACGCCCTCAACGGGCTGATCCTCGTGCACGCCGCGCTCGGCGCCGGCGTCGGCGACGCGCCCCAGCCACACGGCGAACTCGGCCAGACCAGCCGCCTGGCCGACCTGCCCGCTGATAGATACCCGCTCCTCGCCGAAGCCGCCCGCGCCAGCGCGGACCGCGGCCCCACCGCCCGCTTCGAGTTCGCCCTGGAGGCACTGCTCACCGGCTTCGCCGACTCGCGTGGTGAGTCTTGACCGCGCCGTGGGTACCACTTGCCAAGGTGTTCGACGATCATCGGATCCACGCCGCCCGTCGCCCCTATTCGCCAAGTTGCCAGACAGCCGGGAGTCGAACCGTCCGCGCGGATCGGGTGGTTCCCAGGATCGCTACTTCTCGTGAGGTCCCTGAGCTTTCTTAGTCGGCCGGGCCATGTCTCGGTGCTGCACGGACGTGCGCGCGTTCGCCTTGTTTCCCGATGAGACTCAGGTACTCGACGGGACCAGCGCCGGTGGCTCCGAACCAGTGCGGGGTGCGCGTTTCCTGAGCGGCGTAGGCGCAGCGGTGATCATGCTTCGGCGTGCAGGCAGGGATCTTCGTGGTCCTCTTCCCGTACTTTCAGGCGGTGCTCGGCTGGTCCGGCCTTCTCTCATGCCGATGGCGCTGCTGATGATGTTCGCCTCCGGCCTCGCCCCGCGGGTAGCCGCCGGCCTGCGCTGACTCACGAGGGGACCGAACACCAGTTGCCCGGACGAGCTCTATCCAAGCCAAGGCCATCCGTTTCAACACCCTCACCCGTATCTGCCACGTCTCGGGCCGCCAGCCCGGCGACTTGATCACCGACGACCCGCCGGGTGACGCACGTTCCTGACGCCCGGCCTCAGGCTCAGATCTCCTCGTCGTCCTCGGCCGCGTCCGGGTCGCGCAGCGAGCTAACCGTTACAAGATCCCCACCTGCGTCGGAACGGCCACTCAACCCTTTATCGCGCAACCTTCACGGGGTGAACAGGACGCGGGATTCGAGAGGAGGGCCCGTCATCCACAGTGGACGACAAAAGGCAAAGGCAAGGAGGTTACCCACTCCCTGCCACTCTCAACGTATAGCGCACCGGGGGGCTTGCGGCAAGACCCGGGTCGTGCTGCAGAATCGTCGGCCGAGGCCAGAACCTGCGGAAATCAGAGATTCGCGAAGTACGTGTTCTTCTGTCGACGCGTGGATCACGCGGGACGTCGAACCGCCGGTGGGACTCGCGGTGCGGTTGCGGGCACTCGGCGCGGAGGTGCGGGTGTGCGTGCCGCCGGACTGCGCGAAGCAACTGGCCGAAACGCAGCCTTGTTGAATGGGGGGGTTTCATGATTGACGTGATCGTTGCCGGTGGCGGACCGACCGGCATGATGCTGGCCGGCGAGTTGCGGCTGCACGGCGTGCATGTGCTCGTGCTGGAGAAGGAGGCGGAGCCGGCCAGGTATGTCCGCTCGCTCGGCCTGCACGTGCGCAGCATCGAGGTGATGGACCAGCGCGGTCTGCTGGAGCGGTTCCTCGCGCACGGCAAGAAGTACCCGGTCGGCGGTTTCTTCGCCGGCATCACCAAGCCCTCGCCCGACCGGCTGGACACCACTCATCCCTACGTCCTCGGCATCCCGCAGACCACCACCGATCGCCTGCTGGCCGACCACGCCGCCGAGGTCGGCGCCGAGATCCGGCGCGGCTGCGAACTGGTCGGGCTGAGCCAGGACGAGCACGGGGTGACCGTCGAGCTGGCCGACGGCACGCAGCTGCGCTCGCGCTACCTCGTCGGCTGCGACGGCGGCCGCAGCACGGTGCGCAAGCTGCTCGGCGTCGACTTTCCCGGCGAGCCCGCCAGAGTCGAGACGCTGCTGGGCGAGATGGAGCTGACCGAGGATCCGGCGGCGCTCGCCGCCATCGTCGCGGAGGTCCGCAAGACCCAGCTGAGGTTCGGCGCCGGGCCCCTCGGGGACGGGGTGTACCGCGTCGTCGTGCCCGCCGAGGGGGTGGCCGAGGACCGCACGGTTCCGCCGACCCTGGAGGAGTTCAAGCAGCAGTTGCGGGCCTTCGCGGGCACCGACTTCGGCGTGCACTCACCGCGCTGGCTCTCCCGCTTCGGCGACGCCACCCGGCTGGCCGAGCGCTACCGGACCGGCCGGGTGCTGCTGGCCGGCGACGCGGCGCACATCCACCCGCCGATGGGCGGGCAGGGGCTCAACCTCGGCATCCAGGACGCGTTCAACCTCGGCTGGAAACTGGCCGCCGAGGTCGGCGGCTGGGCACCGGAGGGGCTGCTGGACAGCTACCACACCGAACGGCACCCGGTGGCCGCCGACGTGCTGGACAACACCCGCGCACAGGGCGAGCTGATGTCCACCGAGCCGGGCCCCCGGTCAGTGCGCCGGCTGTTGTCGGAACTGATGGACTTCGAGGAGGTGAACCGGTACCTGATCGAGAAGATCATCGCGATCGGGGTGCGCTACGACTTCGGCGGAGGGCATGAACTGCTCGGCCGGCGGATGCGGGACGTGGAGCTGAAGCGGGGTCGCCTCTACGAGCTGATGCACGGCGGCCGCGGGCTACTGCTCGACCAGACCGGCCGGCTCTCGGTGGCGGGCTGGGCAGAGCGGGTCGACCACGTCGTCGACGTCGTCGACGTCAGCGAGGAACTGGACCTGCCCGCGGCGCTGCTGCGGCCGGACGGCCACGTGGCGTGGGTCGGTGAAGACCAGCAGGATCTGCTCAGCCAGCTGTCCAGGTGGTTCGGCGCTGCCGCCGGCTGAGCGCGCAGTTGTGGCTCGAAAGGGCGGGGGCCTATTTGCGGTGAACTGAAGTCGCCGCTGTGACAAGACCGCCGCCGCCCCGGGAGTGGGCGACGGCGATCGACCTGGTCAGCCCGCGAACGTCACCGTTCCGTACTGGTACTGCGTCTTGCCGTTCTCGTCACCGCTGTGGTTGCGCCCCGTCATGACCTGGTTGAAGCCGGCCTGCGTGGTGTGGCCGCTCTCCGTGTAGGCACTCGTCCACGTCCGGTTGGTGATACGGACCTGGCGCCCCTGCAAGTAAAGAGCCCCGGTCTTGTACTCGGTGGCGCCGTTCTCGTCACCGTAGTGCCGGCGCCCGACGAGCGCCTGGTCGAGCGGTGCGGAGAAGTTCGAGTTGCTCTCCTTCATGTAGCCGAACCAGTCGCCGGTGAACACCTCCACCTGCACGCCGTCGATGAGGATCCAACTGCACTGGTAGGTGGTGTTGGCGTTCTCGTCCCCGTTGTGCGACCGCCCGGTCATGACCTGGCCCGCCGGGCAGGCGAACTCACCACCCGACTCCTTCACGGTTCCGCTGTAGACGTACTCGACCTTGATCGTCGCTGCCGAGGCCGGGACCGGGACGTTCAGCACCGCGACGGCGGCGACCGCCAGCGCGGCGAACGTGACCTTCTTCATGTCGTCCTCCTTTCCGGGGTCAGGCGTCGATGGTCACGTAGGCGTGCTGGTAGCGGGTGTCGCCGTTCTCGTCCCCGGAGTGCGCACGACCGATCAGGACCCGCTGGGTGCCGGTCTGGTAGTTGTGGTTGCTCTCCTTGAGGTTGCCGGTCCACACGGGATCGATCAGCCGCACCGTCTGCCCCCGCCACGCCAGGGAGGCGGAGCGGTACCGGGTCCAGCCGTTCTCGTCGAGGATGTGCCGGCGCCCGACGAGCGCCTGGTTCGGCGGGGAGGAGTAGCTGGAGTTGTTCTCCTTGTATTCGAGGCTCCAGTCACCGATGCTCACCTGCACCTGCTCGTCGTTGATGAAAATCCAACTACAGGTGTACGTCGTGTCGGCGTTCTCGTCCCCGCGGTGCGACCGCCCCGTGAGCACCTGGTTGGTAGGGCAGACGAACCAGGAGGAAGATTCCTCCTGGGTCTCGGAGTAGGCCGGTACGACCCTGATCGTCACCGCCGCCGCAGACGCGGCCGGTGCGGGCGAGACCACGGCCAGGGCCGCCGCCGAAGCGGCCACCATCACGGCGTGTACTGCCTTGCTGTACGTTCTCATCTTCTTTGGCTCCTTTCTGCGTGCGAATACGTCCAGAGAGACGGCGTAGCGCAGGCCAAAGTATGAGTCGCGCACAGCGGAGACGGCGTCCGCCCGGCGGATGATCAACTATCCGCCCGCTTGCGGACGACTCCTCGTCATCTGCTGGCGGGGGTCAGCCCACATAAACCCAAAACCCACACTGGATTGCTCTGGCGGGTTCTGATCCATTTCGCCGCTGCGTACGTGTTCGCCTCGCTACGGTGTATCTCGTCCGTTGGGCCGGGGTGCCGGGAGGCATGTGCGGTGACGTCTGTGGAGCGGACGGCTTATCAGGTGTTCCCGCGGTTGACGACGACGCGTGAGCTGTACGCCTTCCACTCCCCCTCCCAGGAGGATCTGGCGTGGGCGCGGGAGAAGACCGACACCGATCAACACCTGCCGGCGCTGACGCTCGCACTCAAGTGCTTCCAGCGGCTGGGCCGCTTCGCCGAGGCCCGCGAGGTGCCGGTCATGGAGGTGGAGCACGTGCGGCGATGCCTGTGACGTGGTGTTCCGCACCGAGGTGGAAGGACTCCGTCGTGGTTGTTGGCGCTGAGGGCTGATCTGCGGGCCAGCGAAGTCAGAGCCCTTTCATGCGTCGGCACCCAGTGGAGTGGTGACCGTCTTGGCGGACGTCGACATCGACGCTGTCACGCTTTTCGCCGATATGTACATGAGTACATTGAATGTGTACGCTCGTACGTATGAGATCTGACCTTGATGGCCGTTCGATGAGCGAGCGGATGCTCGCCGGTGACCTCTACATCGCCGATGACCCGGAGCTGGCCGAACACATGCTGCGGGCCGCCGACCTGATGGACGCCTACAACGCGACCTCGGCCCGCGACCCGCAGGAGCGGTACCGGCTGCTCACCGAGTTGTTCGGCGCGATCGGCGAGGGTACGGTGATCCGGCCGCCGCTGCGGGTGGACTACGGCAGCCACCTCAGCATCGGCGCGCGATCGTTTGCCAACTTCGGTCTCGTCGCCTTGGATGTCGCGCCGATCACTATCGGCGACGACGTGCAGATCGGGTCGAATGTGCAACTTTTGACGCCGACGCATCCGGTGGATCCGGAGCTGCGCCGGGCGAAGTGGGAGGCCGCCAAGCCGATCAGCATCGGCGACAACGTGTGGCTGGGCAGCGGGGCGATCGTCCTGGCCGGGGTCACGATCGGGGAGAACACCGTGGTCGGTGCCGGCGCGGTGGTGACCCGCGATCTCCCGGCGAACGTGGTCGCAGTGGGCAATCCCGCCCGCGTGATCCGCACGATCGGGCCGGGTAGGGCATGAGCGATCCCACCGCCTCGCGGTCACCCGCTCCACGGCGGGCGCGGCGGCACGACCCTAGGCGGCGGGACCGGCTGATCGACGCCGCGCTCACCGTCATCGCCGAGCGTGGCGTCGCCGGGACGACGCACCGGGAGATCGCCCGCGCCGCGGACGTGCCGCTGGGCTCGATGACCTACCACTTCACATCGCTGGAGGAGGTGCTGACCGAAGCGTTCACCCGGCACGCCGACGCGGCGGCCCGCGTCTTCGACGAGCGGTTGAGCGCGGCCCGCGACCGTGACGCGGCGGTCGAGGCCGTCATCACGCTGGTGTCGGACAACCTGCTCGGCTCACAGCACGACCTCGTCTTGTCCGTGGAGCTGTACGTGGCCGCAGCGCGCAACCCGGCCCTGAGGGCTGTCACGCAGGCCTGGATGACACGCAGCCGCCGGGCGCTGGAGCGCCATTTCGACGCCACCACCGCCCGGGAGCTCGACGCGCTCATCGAAGGGCTCGTGCTGCACAGCGCCCTGTCGACCGACCCGATGACGCCCGAGCAGGTCCGCCACGCCATCCACCGCTACCTGCGCTGATCCCCTCCCTCACTCGCATGCGCTTATGTGATCGGAAAGCCGATGCCCGCTGCCCCCCTCACCGCGCCCACCCGTCAGACACGCCTGGCTCGCGCCGCCGTCGCGGCGCTGTTCCTCACCAACGGCGCCGTGTTCTTCAACATCATCCCGCGCTACCCGCAGATCAAGGCCGACCTCGGCGTGAGCAACGCCGTCTTCGGCACCGCGCTGGCCGGGTACCCGATCGGCGCGCTGCTGGCCGGGCTGCTCGCCGGAGCCGCCATCCGCCGGTTCCACTCCGCGCGCGTGGCGGCGTTCGGGATCGTCGTGACCACTCTCGCGACGCTGGTCATCCCCTTCGCGCCGAGCTGGGTCGCGCTGGGCGGCGCGCTGTTCGTCGTTGGCGCTCTGGACGCGGTCGTCGACGTCGCGCAGAACGCCCACGGCCTGCGGATCCAGCGCCTCTACCGGCGCTCCATCCTCAATTCGCTGCACGGGGTGTGGAGCATCGGCGCGGTCCTGGGCGGCGTGATGGGCTCGGCCGCCGCCGGCCTGCGCATCCCCCTGGTGGTCCATCTGAGCATCTCCGCGACGCTGTTCAGCATCGTCGCCATCGTCGCGTACCGGTTCCTGCTGCCCGGCCCCGAAGACATCGAACGGCCCGCCGAAGCTCAGGACCTCGGCGCCGCGGGCGGCCATCCGGCAGCCCCGCCACCCCACCGCAAAGGCCGGCGTTCGTTCACCGATTCGGCCGTATGGATGCTCGTCGCGCTGGGCGTGCTGGCCGCGTGCGGTGCGCTTGTCGAGGACGCCGGCGCGTCCTGGGGCGCCCTCTACCTCAGCGGCGACCTGCGCACCGATGCCGCCACCGCGGGGCTGGCCGTCGTGGCGCTTCAAGTCGCCATGACCGTCGGCCGTCTCGCGGGCGACCGCGTCGTGAACCGCTTCGGCCAGCGCACCGTCGTCCACGCCGGCGGCGCCCTGGCAGCCGTCGGCATGGGCGCCGCCCTCGCCGTGCCCACCGTGGGCACCGCGCTGGCCGGCTTCGCGCTCGCCGGGCTCGGCGTCGCCACCCTCGTCCCCGCTGCCATGCACGCCGCGGACGAACTACCCGGACTGCCCGCCGGTACCGGTCTGACCATCGTCAGCTGGCTGCTGCGTGGCGGATCCCTGCTGTCCCCGCCCCTCGTCGGATTCGTCGCCGACCTCACCAGCCTGCGCGTCGGCCTGCTCTCCGTCGTGCTGGCCGGCGTCATCACCGTCGCTCTCGCCCGCGTTCTGGTGGACCGCACCCCGGCCTAGGCTGGGGGTTTGCCCCGAACGCGCTGTCCGCTTCCGGCCCCAGGGGTCGATCGGGGCGTCGGCTCCAGGGAGCTGGGGTTCATGCTTGAGGGCTGTCGCGTGCAGCCGCTCGGGGAAGGTGACGCCGGTGAGTTCCTCGGAGACGGTCCACAGGCGCCGGACGGTGTCCGGGTGCGTTGATTGGCCACTCCCTGCCCACGGCGGCCCCCAACGGTGCTCTTGGACGAGCCATCGGAGACCAACCAGCAGGCAGACCTCGGGCGGGGAACGCCACCTCAAACTCCATGATCTCCAGGGCCACCTCACGTCAGCGCGCCGTGGATTCAGCGCGTCGCTCATAGCGCGAGCGTGCGAGGTGATGGGCCGTACACAGCAGCTCACGGGTTGCCGCTTCAGCACGCGAGCCCGGGTTCAGCACTGCCAGCCAGCCGGCGGCGCCGTAGACGGGGTGCGCGATCACGGTGTCGGCAGCGCTGGGGTCGACCTCGGTGGCGGCTGATTCGCGTGGCGCGTGACCGGTCCACCGGATGAACGCTTCTTTCCCGGCGGAGATGTTCACGCGGAAGGTGTCCGGCCGGTCCAGGCGCGATGCCTCGTCGCCGGGGTAGTTCTTGGTCACGACCGTCGCGAAGGGCTGGGTCGTTGTCGGGGTGACACCATCAGGCGCGTAGTAGAAGAAGGTGTCACCCCAGCTGATCTCCGGCGAGCCGTCGCCAGGTGCCGGCCTGAGGGTCAAGACGCCGTCGAGGCCGTCGATGAAGCTGATGATCTCGTCTATGGTCATGTGCTCTAGCGTTTCATTAAAGTGCTTATGGAGACTTTGGGGCTGAGGGTGAGGGGTTTCGGGGTGCCAGGTCTCAAATCGTGGGACATGCGTACCGTCGATGTCGCGCGGCGTGCCGGGTGCTCCGTTCAACAGGTGCGCAATCTCGAACGCGACGGTGTGCTGCCGCCGGCGGCGCGCACGGCTACGGGCTACCGGATCTATGGAGAGATACATCTACAGTCCGCGTTGGCCTACCGAGCCCTCGCGGCAGGCGCGGGTCCGACTGAGGCCAAGAAGATCGTTCGGGCCGTCCACCGGTCACCTGCCTCGCAGGTGCTCGCCCTTCTCGACGCGGCGCACGCCCGGCTCGACGCGGAGCGCACGGAACTGAGGCAGGCCAAGGAGGCCGCCCGGGCGATCTCCAGCGAGCCGATCGAAGACGTACGCGCATCGGACTCGATGGGCGTCTCCGAACTCGCCGCCGCCCTCGGCGTGCGCCCTTCGACGTTGCGGCACTGGGATGCCGAGGGTCTTGTCGTCCCTGACCGCGACCCCGCGCGAGGAACGCGACGATACACACCCAACCAAGTGCAGGATGCGCGGATCGTTCACCAACTGCGCAGGGCCGGTTACCGCATCGCCCCCCTTCGGGCCCTCATGCCGGAGCTACGGCGCGCCCGCCGATTGGAGGACGTCGCCTCCGCGCTGGCTGCCAGAGACGCCGGCATCGCGGCTCGCTCCAAAGCCCTCCTCGACGGTGCCGCCGCACTCAGTGCTGTGCTCTCGCTCGCCACCTCAGCACCCCGCGACCCTGCCTGCGCGGAACCCGCGTAGGTGGGGTGCCGTTAAGAAACGTCTCACCAGCCGCAAAATGAGAGAGAAGACGCAGGTCAGCGGCTTGCATCGAGGAGCTGCGATGGGTCCGACGGGTCGAACCTTCCTGACCTGCGGAGACGTTGCGGTTTGCGGCTGGTAACACGTTTCCTAACGGGGCGCCGCCCTTGTCCTTGCCCCGTCGCGGATCGCGGTCACGGGCGACTCCGTCGGCGGTCTGGGACAATCTAAACCGGCACACCTACACCGAAATGCGGCAGTTCATCCTGGCCAGCGGCGACTGGCTCACCGTCTTCCGGCTGCCGTCATATGCCCCTGACCTCGACCCGGCCGAAGGTTATCTGGTCGCTGCCGAACCGGGGCGTGCCGGCCAATCTCGCCGTGTGCGGCCTCGACCACCTGATCAGCGTCATCAAACACGGCCTGAAGAAGATCCAGTACCGTCCGTATCTGATAGACGGCTGCCCGGCCGAGACCGGCCTGGCCCTCAAACCACCGTGACTTCACGCATTAAAGATCAGTGAGCGATGCCCAGGACGGCGGGCGGCCCGGCCGGCAAGCGGCTGGGGCGCCTGAGCTGGTGCACGGAGCCGCGCCCCGCGTGAGCAGGCGTTCTTCTCCCAGGAAGGCACTCGGCACCGGACCGAACCGCCCTCGACCAGGACCGGCACGCACCTCCTCGGCTTCACCGCCACTACAAAACCTCAGCGAAGAGGAAGGAGCTTCACCGATCCCGAGATCTCCTCAAGCGCCACAGCGACGTGCTCCACACAGAGAACGCCCTGGCCCTGGGGCGAGATGACCTGCATAGGCGCTCGGGAACCCCGAACTTATTTCTTATTCAGTTGATGACCGCGGTGGCCTCGACCTCGACCAGGATGTCGGGCTCGGCCAGTGCGGCGACGCCCACCCCGGTGAGCGGCGGGAGCGGGGTGACGCCCAGCTTCGCGGAGGCCCGGGCGACTCCCTCCACGAACAGGGGCATCTTGTCGGGGGTCCAGTCGACGAGGTAGACGGTCAGTTTCGCCACGTCGTCGAAGGAGCCGCCGACCTCGGCCAGGGCGGTGGCGATGTTGAGGTAGCACTGCTCGACCTGGGCGGCGAGGTCTCCTTCGCCGACTCTGCCCCCATCGGCATCGCGGGCGACCTGGCCGGCGATGAACACCAGCTTCGATCCGGTGGCGACCGACACCTGCCGGTAGATGTCGACCTTCGGCAGTCCTTCGGGGTTCACCAGGGTGATGGCCATGTTGACTCCTTGTCGCGAGAGCCCGTGGGCTCGGGATCCCGAAACTATAGCAGTGCAATGCTATGTATTCTGGTGCCATGGCGAGGACGAAGGACCCAGCGGTCCGCACTCTGCTCATCGAGCGGGCCGCACACATGCTCCGCACCCGCGAGCCCATCACCCTGCGCTCACTGGTGGCCGGGACCTGCGTATCGACGATGGCCGTCTACACCTACTTCGGCGGCATGGACGGCATGTGGAAGGCGCTGCGACAGGAGGGCTTCACCCGCCTGGGGGCCAAGTTCTCGACGGTGACCACGTCCGAGGATCCGGTTCGGGACCTGACCGCCCTGGTCGCCGCCTACCTCGGCAACGCCCTGGACCACCCCGACCTGTACCGGGTCATGTTCGACGCGAACTTCGACCTCGAAGACCTCAAGGCCGCGGACGCGACCCTGGAGTATCTGGTCCAAGCCGCCCGACGGGCCAGGGACACCGACCGCTTCCGCGCCGACACCGACCCGCTGGAACTGGCGATCCAGAGCTGGGCCATCGGCCATGGGCTGGTCTCCCTGGTCGCCAACGGCCCTCTGCCCCGCCAGACGCTTGACCACGGCGCCCCCATGCTGACCGCGCTGTTCATCGGCGCAGGAGATCAGCCCGGCAGATGTCGCGCCTCGGTCGAGCAGGGTTGGAAGCAACTGCCCCCACCCGGCCAGGAGCCGGGGGCCGGGTAGGAACGCAACGGCGAGTCCCGATACGTTCCTCCCCGTATCGGAGCTGTCCGAGAAAGGATCCTTTGACGATCATGATCGACTGGTGGCGTGTGCGGCTTCGTAGCCGTGTTGATCACGTGTGAGAACCGCGCCGGAAAGTCCGAGGCGTCCAGCAACCCCCGGTAACCGTTTTTGCCACACGTCCGGTGATGCGTCGCGGTGGTGCCCGGGGTCGGCGCGAACGCTTCTCCTTTGGGGCTCATGACACGAACCCAAGCGCAAGGCCTCCTGATGGTTGCGGCCGGTTCTCGCTCCTACGGCACCACGTGTCAAACGCCGAGGCCCGCGGCGATGGCGTCGAGGAGTTTGCCCAGGTCCACCAGTTGTTCGCGCTCCAGCGTCCCGAAGACCTCGCGCAGGACGCGCTCGCCGGCTGCCGTACCGGCGGCCAGCGCCCTGGCGCCCTCCGGAGTGAGGCTGACGAGTTTGGAGCGCCCGTCCTCGGGATCTGCCGCCCGTTCGACCAGCCCCTCGCGCTCCAGCGCCTCGACGGACTGGGTGACCGACCGAGGGGCGTGACCGAGTTCTTGCGCCAGTGACGACTGCCGCATGGCACCGCGCCGATCGAGTACCTGCAAGACCTTCGTGCGGGCCAGCGACAGCCCCCCGGCTGTCATGCCGTCGTCGACGACTTTGCGCAGGCGGTATCCGAGCGACAGGTACCGCAGTCCGATCTCCTCGGGTGTCGCCATCCGGTCACTCATGGTCATCACTCTTCACCGCCGCTCAACTGTTGAGGTACCTCATTGAATGCTACCTTAATGAGGTACCTCATCACTGCCCTTGAGGGGAGAGCCCATGAACACCCGGCCCGTCATTGTCATGACTGGTGCAACGAACGGCTTGGGCCGCCTGGCCGCTCTCGACCTGGCCCGCACCGGCGCCCACCTCGGCATCGTCGCCCGCAGCCGGCCCAAAGCAGACGCGCTGCGGCAGGAGATCGAACAGATCGCCCCCCAGACCCCGATGGATGTCTTCCTTGCCGATCTGTCCCTGCTCGCCGATGTTCGGCGGTCCGCAGAGCAGATCGATGCGCACTACCCGCGGATCGACGCACTGATCAACAATGCGGGTCTGCATGCCTTCTCCCAGCGGGTCACCTCCGAGGGATTCGCCGAGATGACCGCAGTGAACTACCTCGCGCCCTGGGCGCTCACCAACGCTCTGCGCGACAAGCTCACCGCCTCGGCACCCGCCCGGATCGTCACGGTCGCCTCCCGCGCCTCACGCCGGGCCAACACCATCGACCCGTTCAAGGACCTGACCGACACGGCGGACTTCACCCGCCGCGAGTCGAGCCTGCTGTACGGCCGGACCAAGCTGATGGACATCATGTTCACCCAGGAACTCGGTCGCCGGCTTGAGGGAACGGGCGTCGCGGTCACCTGCCTGTGCCCGGGCTTCAATGCCACCGGGCTCGGGCGTGAACTCCCCCTCGCCGAGACCCTGGAGAAGGTCCTCACCCGGCTGAACATCGGCAACCCCCAGCACGGCGCCGACATCATCGTGAAACTCACGACCGACCCCGCCTTCGCCGGCATCACGGGAGGCTACTTCGCCGCCAAGACCGCCAGGCCATTGGAATGCCCGGAGGTCGGCCGCAGCGAAACAGTCCAGCGCGCGCTGTGGGATGCCACCGCCGAACTCCTCCACGACCCTCGCCAACCCAACAGCACTTGAAACGCTCAGGCCGTAGCCGATCCGATGTGACCGTCGCGGCGGCCCGAAGCAGCTGCAGCAGCACCGCCGACGTTGAGACGCCGGTCGGTCACGGCCCAGTGCTAATGCTCGAACGGGAAACAGGAATCAGTTGCCCGCGGGCTGCTCGATCACCGAGTTGAGTGGGGTCTCCGGCTTGGTGGAGTAGTCCACCTGGTCTTCGTCGATGATCTGGTCGGATGGTCTCGATGACCCGCACACCGCGCCCGGTGCGGAACTGCTGTCTGAGCGCGCTCACCGGATCGACAGCGGCGGAAAGAGAGGGTGGCCGCCTGGGCGGGCGCGGTCGTGGCGTACGCGGACAGGGCCAGGGCAGCGGTCGCGGCGCCTGCGAGCCCGGCGATGAAGCGCTTCACCTGAATGCTCCCGAGAATGCCCTCACTCCGTGTGAGAGGAATGAGGACATTCTCGCAGAGCAAGATCATGAAGGGTGTCAGTATTCAGGGAGGTATGTCCAATTATTGGTGGGACGGGTGATGTTCTCCCGCAGCGCGCCGTCGGAGATCGGGGTTGAGGAACCTGCGGGCAGCCGTTATCGCTAAGAATGATCTTGCGCTTTTGGTGGGGCGGGGGAAGCGGGACTCCGAGAGAACATGAGGGACCGCGTGGCCCCTCACCCGCCCGGTCAAGCGGGGTGGACGTACGGGTCTGTCTCACCCACTCCCGACCGCCCCAGGTGCCCTTGTTCACGCCGGCCACCGTGACGACGAAACGGTCGTCCGCGACGTCCATGGGGTGTTCCTCGTCGGGGACTCGGCCTGGCTCTCAGCCGCCGGAAGTCGGATCCCTGACGGCGTGGGTCTGGTCGACGCCCGCGAGGCGTGCGCGGGAGCGGTCAGCTACGGCCAGGGACGAAGTAGGCGTTGATCGCGCGGTGCACCCGGGCGTTTCCGGGATGACTTGTGCGAAGTGATCTGTTGGTAGGTGAAGACTATGGGCATGGAGTTCTTCTGCTACCACCGCGACCGGCCCGGCTCCGTAGCGCTGCGCGACGAGCTACTGGAAGAGCATTGGTCCTATATGGACCGGTATGCGAAGGAGATGATCGCCCGGGGCCCGACCCTCGCCGGCGACACACCCACCGGCAGCGTGCACATCGTCGACCTGCCCGATCCCGTCGCCGCCCGCGCGTTCGCCTTCGACGAGCCGAACTACCAGGCCGGCGTGTACCGGGACGTGCTGCTGCGACGGTGGCGCAACACGCTGGGGCGCACCATGTGGGACTTCCCCGGCGGCCGGACCGGCGGCAACCGGTACCTGGTGCTCGGCCTCGGCACGGGGCAGGCCGCCGACCTCGCCGTACCGCCCGACCGGGACGTGCTGATCGCCTACGGGCCGTTGTTGTCCGACGACGGCGCCACCTGGCTGGGCACGGCGGCGCTGGTCCGGGCGCCGGACCCGGACACGGCACGCGCCATCCTGACCCCGGACCGGTACGCCGACATCGAGGTGCACGACTGGCAGTTCGGCGGGCGGCCGTCATGACCCGAGGACGTCCAGGTAGTGACGGCAGGCGATGGAACCACAACATCCATTACCACCCCCGCATCCTCAGCGCGGTCCCCGATGGCGCCCAGCGCGCCCTCGACGTCGGCTGCGGCGAGGGCATGCTCGCCCGTGAACTGCGGCAGGCCGTGCCGCACGTCACCGGCATCGACCTCGACGCGCCCAGCATCGACCAAGCCCGCGAGCACCCGGACGACATCGGCTACATCCTCGGCGACTTCCTCACCCATCCCTTCGAGCCCGCCTCGTTCGACGTCGTCGCATCCGTGGCCACCTTGCACCACATGGACGCCGCCACCGGATTGGCCCGCATGCGCGAGCTGCTGCGCCCCAGCGGCGTCCTGGCCATCGTCGGCCTCGCCCGCAGCACCATGCCCAACGACCTGCCGCGCGACCTGGCCGGCGTCGCCGTCGGTACCTTCCACCGCGCCACGAAGGGCCACTGGGAGCATCCGTCCCCCATGGTGTGGCCGCCACCGGTGACCTACCCGCAGATGCGAGCGCTGGCCGCCGAGATCCTGCCCGGCTCCCGGTACCGCCGCCACCTGCTGTTGCGCTACAGCATCACCTGGCGCAAACCGCAGGACTGAGCGGGGCCGACCGGCCAGGTCCTGCGCGACCCCGCAGGCAGCGGGCCGCCGCAGTCGGCACAGGAAGGGGCCGCCGAACTACGGCTCACACACCCCATTCTCACGCAACGTCGCAGACCGCACCTTGCTCGCGGCGGTCCCGCCCAGCACCGCACGGCCTGAACTGAGAACTCAAGGTCCGAAACGGACATAGGCGTTCGCCGGGCACCTCCGGCCCGCCGCCACGAGGCCATCGATCGGCCCCATGGGAAGTCAGTGGGAACGGGCACGTACGGGCTGGGACAACAGCTTGAGGCTGTGTCATGGGTTCATGGCCCGCCGGGCGCGGAGAGCCCGGAGCTTGTGGCGGTTGCCGCAGCGCTCCATCGCGCACCAGCGCCGAGCGCCGGGGCGGGACGAGTCGACGAACACCAGCGGGCAGTCGTCGCTCGCGCACTCGCGGATGCGCCCGGAGAGCGGCCCGGACAGCAGCTCGATCATCTCCCGCGCCAGCGCCGACAGCGCTTGCGTTGCCCGCACCGGCGGCGCCCACCCCGCGGTCGTGCCGCCGACGGCGAGCTCGGGGACCAGCGGCGCCGCGGCCGCGGCCCGGTTGATGGCCGCGACCGCCCCGGTGGGGAGGGGGCGACGCGCCGCCCGGGCGTGCGCCGCGTCCCAGATCGCCTGGCGGAGGGCCTTGGCCGCGGTCAGCTCGCGGGCCGTCACGGGGACCGTCATGACCGCGGCCAGCGGCGGCTGGGCCAGCCATTCACCTAGGTCGGCGGGCTCGTGGAGGGTCTCGAACACCGCATACCGGCCCTCGCCGCCCGTGTGGGCGAAGTCCAGGCAGACGGCGCCGGCGTCGAACCAGAAGGACCCTCCCTTGGGGTCGTGCAGCACCCGTCCGGTTGCACTCGCTCGCATGAAACCACTATAACCAGTGTCATCGTCAGCGGAGGGCGACACATGAGCACACGGCACATCAACCCTGAGGGGCTGCACCGCAACCCGGCCTTCAGCCAGGCCGTCGTGGTCGAACAGCCGACGAAGACGATCTACATCGGCGGGCAGAACGGCGTCGACGCCGCCGGTAAGGTCGTCGGTCCCACAGTCGGGGAGCAGAGCAGCCAGGCGTTGCGCAACCTCGCGACCATCCTGGAGAGCGAGGGGGCGAGCCTGGCGAACATCGTGCACTGGTCCATCGCCGTGGTGGACGGCCACGCATTGAACGAGGGTTTTGCCGCCTTCCAGCAGGCGTGGAACCCGGCCGACCCACCCCCGGCCATCACGGTCCACGTCGTCGCCGGCTTGGGCCCCGGGTTCCTCGTCGAGATCGACGCCGTCGCCGTCGTGTGACGCCCCGGGGGCGGGACCATCCGCCGGTCGTCGGGTTGACCCGGTTTTGATGCTGGGTACGACCCGGCAGCGACGACCAGGTGGAGGTCGCCCGTCGTCATGCGCGCCCTGGACCCAGAGGTGATAGATGCCGTGGTGCCTCACCCTGCTCACCAACGCCGTGATCACCTGGACCACCGAGTACTACGGCAAGGCGATCGGCGAGCTCCGCGCCCAGGGCCGCGACGTCTCCGACGAGCTGCTGTCGTTCATCGCCCCCAGCCGCCGGAGCGGGACCCGTACGGGCTGGTCAACCCGGCTGGATGAGGCGGGACTCGTAGGCGAAAACCACGGCCTGTACCCGGTCGCGTAGCTGGAGTTTGTCCAGGATTCTGCCCAAGTGGGTCTTCACGGTTGCTTCGGCCAGGTGCAGGGCCGCAGCGATCTCCGCGTTGGATAGGCCGCGGCCTACCTGGATGAGCACTTGGCGTTCGCGGGTGGTCAGGCGGGCGAGTCGTTCGTCCTGACCGGGACCGCTGCCGTTGAGCAGTTGCGGGGCGAAGTTCTCCAGCAGGCGACGGGTGATCCTCGGGGACACCACCGCGTCGCCGTCGGCGATGCTGCGGATGGCGGCCAGCAGATCGTCCGGGCGGGAGTTCTTCAGCAGGAAGCCGGACGCGCCTGCCTTGAGGCCTGCGAAGGCGTATTCGTCCAGGTCGAAGGTGGTCAGAATGAGCACTCGGGTCTGCGGGCAGTCACGGACAATCCGGCGGGTGGCCTCGATGCCGTCGGTGCCCGGCATGCGAATGTCCATGAGGACGACGTCGGGGTGGAGCTGACGTGCCAGGCGTTCGGCCTGGGCGCCGTCGGCGGCCTCACCTACCACCGACATGTCGGGCTGGATCTCGAGAACCATCGTGAAGGCCATTCGCAGCAACGACTCGTCATCGGCGAGCAGGATTCGAATCGTCACGCCGCGCTCCCGCCTCGCGAGCCTTCCTGGAGGATCCCATGGTGGGGTGCGGTGAGATCCAGCCGGGCCGATACCTGCCAGCCTCCTGCCGGGAATGGACCCGCCCAGAAGGTTCCGCCGTAGGCGGCCACCCGGTCGCGCATGCCTTTGATGCCGTGCCCGCCGCCGATGGTTGCCGGGGTGGTGCCGTTGTTGGTGACCTCCAGGGTGACGGCCTCGGGCGAGACCTCGACCCGGACCTCGGCACGGGTTCCGGGCGAGGTGTGTTTGAGCGCGTTGGTCAGGGCTTCCTGGACCAGGCGGTAGACGGTGAGCTGGGCGGCGGCCGGGATCTGGGCGGCGTCGCCGTACACCTGGAGGCTGGTTGCGAGCCCGGCAGCTCGCAGCCGGTCGACCAGGGCCGGGAGCTGGGCGAGACCGGGCGTTGGGTGACGCCGCAGGTCTTCGGCCGCCCGCAATCCCGTCCCATCGGCAGCGTCCGGCTCGTGGTCATTGGCGTGCAGGGCGAGGCTACGGCGCATATCGGCCAAGGCCTGGCGGCCGGTTTCCGCTATCTGGCCGATGGCGGCGGCCGCCTTGTCCGGGGCGCTGGCGCGGACGTAGTGGGCGCTGTCAGCGAGAGCGATCATGACGGAGAGGTTATGGGTGACGATGTCGTGCATGTCGCGTGCCATCCGAGCCCGGTCCTCGGCGACCGCGAGCCGGGCCCGCTGGTCGCGGTCGCGTTCCAGCGCGGCGAGGTAGGCACGCCTGGTCCGCATGCTCGTACCGGTGACGGCCGCGGCGGCAGTCATCGCCGTCAACGCCACCACCGACAGGAGGAACCGCCCCTCTGGCGCCCACCGTGCCGAGGCCAGCACCGCCCCGGCCTCGACCACCGCCGCGGCCGCGAGCGTGCGCCGCCACGTCGCGTGCGTGCCGACGCTGTACAGGGCCACCAGCAGCGCCACGTCGGCGGGCAGTTGCACACCAGCCAGCCACTGAAGGCCTGCCACCGCCGCGATCAACGCGAACACCGTCAGCGGGGCGCGCCGCCGCCACACCAGGGGCAGCACAAGGCCGACCTGGAGGAGAACAACCTCAAGACCGCCCCGCAGAACCTGGCCGGGGCCGAGTGTGACAAGGAAGATCGCAGCGGCCAGCAGGGCGTCGAGCATCCAGGACCGGCCGTTCATACCGCCACACTAAGCGACCTACCAGCCCGAATTCTCTCCTCCTGCGGGAGGAGGGTCAGCCCGAAGTCGTATGGCCGGATCAGCTCCCTGCCGCTCGTGCGGGCCGGAAGACCGCTGGAAAGCTCCTGAACCACGATTACGCATCGAGAACGGAGCCGACCACATGCCGACCACCGCATTCACGCGCCGCCGCGTGGCCATCGCCTCGCTCGCCCTCGCGACCACCGCCGCCATCCCGTTGACAGCCCACCCCGCCAACGCCTCCTCCGTCACGGCCGCGATCACCGGCAGCGGCGCGACGATCGCCGAGGCAGCCACCAGGCTCGCCGTTTCCTCCGCCCCTGCCACCAGGTTGACGTTGCCTGCCCCCACGGGGCGGTATTCGATCGGCACTCGTGCGTTGCGGCTGGTGGACTCGTCGCGGCGGGATCCGCTGGTGAAGGCGCGGCCGTATCGGGAGCTGATGGTGAGCCTCTGGTATCCGGCCGGACCCTCCAATCGTCCTTTGGCACCGCACATGTCACAGATGGCGGCAGCCGACTGGGACCGGCATTCGGCACCCGCGATGGGAATCAAGCAGGGCAGCATGGACTGGGCTGCCACGACGACCCACGCCCGGGAAGGGGCGCCGGTCGACCGGAAGGCCGGGGCGCTGCCGGTGGTACTGTTCGCGCCGGGGGACGGTGGACCGCGGACCCTCGGCACGGTGCTCGTAGAGGAGCTGGCCAGCCGTGGCTACCTGGTGGTCACCGTGGATCACACCTACGAGGCCGATCAGGTCGAGTTCCCCGGGGGGAGGGTCGAGCGGGCCGTCCCGCTGCCGTCGAAGCTGACGCCGAACGTCATCGCGAAGCTGCTCAGAAAGCATGCCGAGATCCGCCTGGCGGATATGAGGTTCGTACTCGACCGCCTCGACAAGATCGCCGGACTGCGCGGTGTCATGGACCTCTCGAAGATCGGGATGCTCGGCCAGTCCATCGGCGGATCCGTGGCCGCCCAGCTCGCCCACGACGACCCTCGCATCGACGCGGGCGTCAACCTCGACGGCTCCTACGTGGGTCCCATAGCACGGACAGGGGTGGGCAGGCCGTTCCTGCAGTTCGCCGCCCAGGCGCACACCCGGGCAGGCGACCGTACCTGGAAGTCCTTCTGGAACGCCTCCAGCGGGTGGAAGCGCGAGCTGAAACTGGCCGGCGCGGCGCATGGATCGTTCACCGACCTGCAGGTCATGCTGCCCCAGGTCAAGGATCTCGTCGGCACGATCGATCCGGCACGGTCGGTGGCAGCGCAGCGTGCCTACATCACCGCCTTCTTCGACCTGCATCTCAAGGGGCAGGCCACACGCCTGTTCGACATGCCGGACCAGCGCTATCCCGAGATCACGCTGGTTCCCTGACCGCCGGCCGCCACGGACGAGCGAGGGCGAGTCGCCGACCGCGGTGGTGGGCCGCCACCACCGCGGTCGGCGAATCCCACGACATGGCGGCGCCGGCGTTCCACTGACTCGCCGTCAGGCGCTATGGCGTCCCCAGATAGGTGTCGAGCGCGGCCGCGTCCGCCGGCATCGCCGGGCCCCGCACCGTCAGCCGGTCGCGCCACTCCCCCAGCGTCGCCTGCAGCGGCTCCAGTCCGCCCGCCACCCGCACCCGCTCCAGCACCCGCGCGATCTGCTCCAGCCCGTGCCCGCCCCGCCGCAGCTGGTGGGCCGGCAGCACGTCGCGCACGTCGGCGGAGGTGTAGGACGTGGTAGCCGGGGCACGATCAGCCTGGCCCGCTCCCATTTGCGCAACGTCGCCGGCCGGATGCCGAAACGCCCGCGTCGCGGCACAGACGTGCGGGTGATGCCCAGCAGCCGGGCCACCCGCGGTGCGCCGATTCCCCCGGCGAACATGTCCGCCGCCCGAAACCGCAGCTCCTCACGCTGCGATCGAGCCTGGGCGGACGAGCCCCCGCTTCTGTCCGCGTATCTCATACCTTCAGCTCTACACCTGCGCGAACAGCGCACTGGAATCGGCTCCGGGCACACCGTCACGCCGAGATTTCATGGTCAGTATGCGCGTCATTGATTTACGTCACGGGTTATCGTCGTTTTCATCGTCGCGAAGCGCTAAACGATCAAGTGTGACGGCAGACGACCGTTATTCGTCACTCATGAGGTGGCATTCTCTGGCGACATCTGGCCGCCTACTGCGTCACTCTGGGACCGGGCCGTGAGCCGGCGCACTATGGCTAACGTGTTCTGACCCCAGCCTGATCAAGGCTAAGGTCACGCCGCGGACCTGATACGTCAGTGGTGGTAGGCGTGGACGACGGCGTGTCCTCGCCCCTTGGCGATCAGCCAGCGGTTGACCGGCACGGTCAGCACGAAGGCCAGCGCCAGGGAGAAGGCCAGGGCCGCCCAGAACAGGACGCTGGCCAGACCGGCGTCCATGGCGCCAGGCACGGTGAGCATCACGGTGTTGTCGATGATCTCCATGACCGCGATGGAGACGGTGTCGGCGGCCAGGGCGACCTTCAGCGCCTGGCGCATGTCCAGGCCCGCCTTGAGGACGCCGCGCATGGTGAGGGCGTAGCCGAAGACGAAGGCGAGCGTGATCGACAGCGCGACGGTGGCGCCCGCGTGCAGTCCCACCGCGGTCCCGATGATCATTCCGAGGACCTCGCCGATGGCGCAGCCGGTCAGGCAGTGCAGTGTCGCCTGGGCGGCGGTGCGCCAGGAGGAGCCGCCGTGCGCGCCCGCGTGTCCGGCGTGGCCGTTTCCGGTGGGGCTGTGCGTGCTGTGGTCGTGGGTTGAGTGGTCCATGGCCTGTCATATCCCTTTCGATTGCGGGCCCGCCTGATGACGCCCAACCGGAAATATACCCATAGGGGGTATCAAGTGCCAAGAGAGAGCACTGCCGGGACACCGGGGACGCGCGAACGACGCGGCCCCGGCACCGGGCCAGGACAGGGGGTTACTTAGTGCCGAGCGGGGCGTTCATCTGGTCGATCTCCTCGCTCTGCGAGGCGGTGATGATCTCAGCTCCTCACGGGCCCTTGGCAGGAGCGTAGGAGCCGGTGGTCTTCTTGGTTTCGGCCATCGCGGCCGTGCCCCGATGGTGGGCGGCCATCATCTGCAGGAACGCGGTGTCGAAGGCCTTGCCGGAGGCTTTCACCAGCAGCAGTCGCGTGCCCACCGGCTGAGGGGGACGGCGCACTGCGGCAGGTGCCTCACGAGTCCCAGCACGGGCAGCCGCTCCCTGCGCCTGGCGGGCAGCCCGGGTGCCCCGCTCCCGGCAATGTCTGGGCCGTAGAGCACCCCCTCCGCAGACTTGGTGATCACAGCGCTGTGCACGTCCGGACCATCTGGGGTGGTTCGCCGTAATCCACCTCATCCGTGAAATCGGATTCCTCTACGGGAATTGAACCCCTAGGGGGTATGTTAAGGTCACACATCGAGGTACCCCACCGGGGTACACGCGAGAGGAGAACCTCATGTGCACGGCATGTGCGTGCGGCACCACGATCTCCACCTCCGCGCAGGTGGAGACCAGCGGCGGAACCGCCTACCAGGTCGGCGGGATGACCTGCGGGCACTGCGTCTCCTCAGTCTCCGCTGAGATAGGCAAGGTCGGCGGCGTCACCGGCGTCCAGGTCGACCTGGCCAGCGGCGCGGTCACCGTCAGCGGAGCCGGCTTCTCTGACGAGGAGATCCGCGCGGCGGTGGAGCAGGCAGGTTACGCCCTGGTCGAGACCTCGCCTGTCAGCGCTTCCTAGAGGAACGTCGCCTGAGCAGACAAATGGTGGGCGTGCATTGGCGTGCACGCCCACCTGCGGGGCCGGTCCGAGTCGAATCACACCCAACCCCCTACGACACATCCTGCCACCCGGCGGGGATGTGCGGAATCAGGAGTGCGGCATGAACGCCGTCAATCCACGCAGGTGGCAAGCACTCATCGTGCTCGCCGCCGCGCAGTTCATGGTCATCATGGACACCTCCATCATCGGTGTCGCCCTGCCCGACATGCAGCGCGACCTCGGCTTCTCCCAGGGCAGCCTGCAGTGGGTCTTCAACGCCTACGTCATCGCCTTCGGCGGCCTGCTGCTGCTCGGCGGCCGTCTGTCGGACCTGTTCGGCGCCCGCAAGGTCTTCACCACCGGCTGGATCATCCTGATCGCCGGCTCCATCGTCGCCGCGGCAGCGGGTAACGCCTGGGTGGAGATTCTCGGCCGCGGCGTCCAAGGGGTCGGCGGCGCGCTCATCGCCCCGGCCTCGATGACCCTGCTCATGATGCTCTTCGGACACAACCCGCGCGAGCTTGGCAAGGCCATGGCCCTGTACGGTGCCGCCGCCCCGGCCGGCGGCACCGCCGGCGTGTTCCTCGGCGGCGTCATCACCGAGTATCTGAGCTGGCCGTGGGTCTTCATTGTTTACGTGCCGATCGGCCTGGCCACCCTGGCCGCGGTCCCGGCTCTACTGCCTGCTGTCCAGGGCAAGCGCGGTTCGGTCGACGTGCTGGGCGCCATCGCGGTCACCGCGGGCATCGCCCTGGCCGTCTACGCCATCGTGCGCGCTCCCGAGCAGGGCTGGAGCTCGGCTGCGACGCTGCTGGAGCTGGCCGGAGCACTCGCGCTGCTGATCGTGTTCCTGGTGATCCAGCGCACGGTGCGCGAGCCCCTCATGCCGCTGGGCATCTGGCGCACCCCGGGCCTGGCCACCGCGAACCTGGCGATGGCGCTGCTCGGCGCCGCCTGGATCCCGATGTGGTACTTCCTCAACCTCTACCTGCAGCAGGTTCTCGGCTACGGTGCCTTCGCCAGCGGCGCGGCGCTACTGCCGATGACCATCGCCATCATGATCTTCATGATCGGCATCACCGCCCGACTGCTCGGCCGGTTCGGTGCCAAGCCGCTCATCGCCGGTGGCCTGCTCATCCTTGCCGCCGGGGTGGCGGGCCTGTCCCTGGTCCGTCCGGACGGGGCATTCGTCTCCGACGTGCTGCCCGCCTCGCTGATCGCCGCGGTCGGCATGTCCCTGGCCTACATCCCGGCGATGATGTCGGCCATGTCCGGGGTGCGGCCGCAGGAGAGCGGGCTGGCCTCCGGCATCGTCAACACCACCTACCAGGTCGGCTCGGCTCTGGGCCTGGCCGTCATGACCGCGATCGCCACCTCCCAGGGCGCCGCTGAGCTGGGGAATCTGCCCAGGCTCACCGACGGCTTCCAGGCCGCCTTCGTCGGCGCCGGGGCCGTGGCCGCCATAGGGGCCGTGCTCACCCTGCTGCTCATGCGCAAGGCCAAGCCGACGTCCACCGACACCGACGCGCAGCGGGAAGCGGCGCGCGCCTGACGCGGTTCGGGGGCGTGCCCCGGCACGCCCCCTTCCGCTCTCCCTGCGGTGCATCCGATTCACCGATTCACCGACCACCCGGAATACCATAGGGGGGTATGGTGTTAGAGGAGATGTGAAGCCGAACGTAGGGGGACAGATGCACGGATACACCGACAACAAGCAGGACCACCTGCGGCGGCTGCGCCGGATCGAGGGCCAGGCGCGCGGGCTGCAGCGGATGGTCGAGGAAGACAAGTACTGCATCGACATCCTCACCCAGGTCTCAGCGGCCAGCCGCGCCCTGCAGTCCTTCGCCCTTTCCCTGCTGGAAGAGCACCTGGCGCACTGCGTGGCCGAGGCCACCGCCAAGGGCGGGCCCGAGGCCGAAGCCAAGATCAAGGAAGCCTCCGACGCCATCGCCCGCCTTGTCCGCTCCTGACCCACCCATAGATCCACCCACAACCATCCTGACCAGCACATAGATCCACGCATGAAGAGGAGGGCCGTCATGGCCACCACCAGCACCTACACCGTCAAGGGCATGACCTGCGGCCACTGCGTCAGCTCGGTCACCGAAGAAGTCGGCGAGGTCGCCGGGGTCACCGGCGTCACCGTGGACCTGGCCACCGGCCTGGTCACCGTGGACAGCGACGACCCCATCGACGCCGCCGCGATCACGGCCGCCGTCGAGGAAGCCGGATACGAAGTGGTGACCCCCTCATGAACACACCCGCCAAGCTCGGCGCCTACGCCCTCGGACTCGCCGTGATCTTCGGCGGAGCCCTCGGGGCCGGCACCGCGGTGGGCTCCACCGAAACGCCGCCCGCCGCCAACGGCCACCAGGCCCATACGCCCCTACCCCCGAACCAGACGGCCGACGCTCACGCAACGCACGCACAGCCGGCCCCCAGCCAGGCAGCGACCGCAGCATCCATCCCAGGAGGGCTTCAAGTGTCCCAGGACGGCTACACCCTGACCCTTGAGACGACGACCATCACGCCCGGCGAGCCGACCGACTTCCGTTTCACCGTCACCGGCCCCGACGGCCGCCCGGTCACCGGCTACCAGACGCTGCACGACAAGAAGCTGCACTTCATCGTGGTCTCCCGCGATTTGGGCGGCTTCCAGCACCTGCACCCCGAGCCGGCCGGCGAGGGCGTGTGGTCGGTGAAGCTGACACTGCCCGAAGCGGGCGCCTACCGGGTGTTCGCCGACTTCGCCCCCGAGGGCGGCACCGGGTTGACCCTGGGCGCCGACCTGCACGCGGGCGGCGCCTACGAGCCCAAGGCGTTGCCGGCGGCCAACCGTACGTCCACGGTCGACGGCTACACCGTAGAGCTCGACGGGGCACTCACCCCCGGCGCCTCCAGCAAGCTCACCCTGAAGGTGAGCAAGGACGGCCGCCCGGTCACCGACCTGCAGCCCTACCTGGGCGCCTACGGTCACCTGGTCGCGCT
>NZ_JBSFWD010000056.1:0-52657 GCF_053592655.1 Streptosporangium sp. NPDC002607 | reverse complement strand
ATCGTGGCCCACGTCTGCAGCGCGGGCGCCGTCAGATACGGCGCCAACGTGAATCGGCCCACCACCAGCAGCACGATGACGAGCGTGAACCCCCATGGCAGAGCGCTTCTCGCGGACCCCGCGCGTCCCCAGGAGTCAGGGGGGAGCGGGCTGTCGTCGTCGGTCCACACGCTCCGCTGACCGGTTCGAAGCTCAGACATGCGCCCTATCGTGTCAGGTCGTCCCAGTGCTCCCGACGGAATCCTGATCTCTGAGCTTGGACTTGCCGCCTGGGCTCGGGTCACCTACTTGGCCAGGGGGAAAGCCATGAGTCGTCCGAACGGCCGTGAGCGGTGCGGTCAGTCGTGCTGCTCCCCGCCGAGGCCGAGTTCCTGGGCGACGCCTTCCATGTTCTCGTAGGTGCGATCGGGCAGCGACCGGATGGCCGAGAGCACCTCGTCGGGTGCCGACTGGGCGCGCGCCCGCTCCAGTAAAGTCTCGCGATCGGCCGGAAACGCGTGCGTGCCGCTGATCCAGGTGGCCAGGTCGCTTCGGCTGTCCATCTCCTGCGCGCTCAACCCTTCGGGTGAGCCTGGCTGGTGCGCACGATCGGTGCCCAGTTTTTGCCTGTCGTTGGCGTTGTCCCGTTCCATCCGCTGTTCCCTTCGTGCGTTGTGACAGGGGGGCATACCCGCCTTACGCTGGGCAAACATCTCCGCCACCTCGAAGCTCCCCCGCGACTCGGCAAGCTGGACTCGTGGGACGGTAGCGGCTCGTGTTTCTCTGGGAAACGGCGGACATAATTTCAATATTTAGCATGAAACGAATAACCTGCTCACAGTAATCCGCTGTACGGACGGGCCGCCCCATGGGGCGGGAGAGAGGAAGAGAAAAGCGTCGTCGCGCCCGGCCGGGCCCGCTGGCCTGGAAATACGTCTCAGGAGTGCGCGCCGCCGCGATCCGCCGAGAAAGACAGCTCTTTCCGAATCGATCGAACTTCCACCGGAACAATTTCAACAGCGGGCGTCGCCGACCTCGTTTCGCCCGGCACAAAACGCGATGGTCAAGGCCGTCCCGGCTTTCCGCCGTTTCGTGATGGGAAGGACGCGGTTGCTCGCCCGGACCTTTGCCGGGGCTCCCGCGGAAGAATCGGTGACCTGTGTGGAGCGAGAGGTCCGGAGCCCCCGTCCTTTGGCGTCGAGGTGCCCGTCGGCCTCCGCCCGAACCCGGCCGCCCGGCGGTTCCGGCGGCGGTGCCACGAAAGGGCATGCGCACCGAACGCAATCCGTTTACAAAACGAGCCTGTGACGGCATCCTCGGATACAAACAAAACCTCCTTGGCCGCGCCGTGAAGCCGAGGAGGCCCGAAGGTCGTGCCAGAGATAAGCGTCAGCCTGGAGTTCCAGGTGCCTCACATTCAAAGCGGTCCGCAGCCGGTATTTCCAGTGCGTTCATCGGATAAGCGCGAGACGAGCAGCCCATGGATATTGAGATTTCCGTTTCCGAACCGGATTCGGTAGACGCCGCGAACGATCTGTACGAATGGCTGGTTGAGGAACCCGAGCTCGCGGGCCGGGTTCGCTCCCTTGAGGCCCCGCCGGTCCCGGGCACCCTCGGGCCTTTGACCGAGGCGCTGCGGATCGCGCTCGAACCGGGTGGAGCGGTGATGGTGCTGGCCACCCTGGTGGTCGCCTGGCTGCGATACCGGACGGGCAAGGTGACGATCACGATCGTCACCAAGGACGGGGAGTCCAGAGTCGACGTGCTCGCGGAACGGGTGAAGGCCCTCGACGCGGCGGGCACCCAGGCGCTGGTGTCGGAGGTCGTCCGAGCCGTCGAGGGCCAGATGCCTGACGAGGGAGGTGCCTAGGATGCCGGGCATGCTCGCCGGCCCCGGCTCCCGGGCCCTGCTGGTCGGATCCTCCACGCACTCTCCCGACTCGATCCTCCAGCCGGTCCCGTCGGTCGCGACGACGGTCGCGGCGCTCGCCGACTGCCTGGTGGAACGGGCGGGACTCGACCCGCTGAACCTGACCAGGGTCATGGACCCCCAGACCCCGAACGCGATCGGCGCCGCCCTGGTGTCGGCGGCCGAGTCGGCCACCGACGTGCTCTTCCTCTACTACGTGGGGCACGGCCTGATCGGCCCGAACCGGGAACTGCATCTGGCCACGCGGGCCACCGTCGATCTGAGCCGGGGCGTGGCGGCCTACCAGGCACTGCCGTTCCCGACGGTGAGAGAGGTCCTGTCCCGCTGCCGGGCCCGTCTCATCGTCATCGGCCTGGACTGCTGTTTCTCCGGCAGGGCGTCCGGGCCGGTGGCGGCGGCGACTGACGAGGTGTTTGGGACCACCTGGCGGCACGGCACCTACCTGCTCGCCTCGGCGAGCGGGCAGGAAAGCGCCTGGACCCGTCCGGGGCAGCCGCACACCGCCTTCACCGGCGAGCTGATCCGGCTGCTCACCGAGGGAGATCCCCGAGGTCCGCGCGAGTTCACCCTTGACGCGCTCTACCGCTCCTTGGATCGTTCCCTGGCCGGGGAGGGACTGCCACGGCCACGCCGCCAGGCCACCGATCACACCGACACCCTTCCACTGGCCCCCAACCCCGCCTACCGGGCTCCCGTTCCCCCCGACCTGCCGTCCGAGGCAGGCGGCCCGGATGGCTTCAGCCCCTACCAGGGACTGGCCGCGTTCGGCCCGCAGGACGCCCACCTTTTCTTCGGCCGTGACGAGCTCACCGAGGTGCTGCGGGCCCGGGTGATGGAGGGCCCCGCCGGTGGTGTCCCGCTCGCGGTGGTGGGGTCCTCGGGCTCGGGGAAGTCGTCGCTGCTGGGGGCAGGGCTGATCCCGGCCCTCCGGCAGGCCGGCCGCCCGCATCTGCTGATCACCCCCGGTGACGACCCTCTGGGCAGACTGGCCGAACGCATGTCGAGGCTCCCGGCGGAGCCGTCCCGTGTTCCGCCCACCGAGATCGCGAAGAATCCGGATGCGCTGAGCGCCGTCCTGCGAGAAGTGCCTCGCGTGTCCGGCAGGCCGGTGGTGATCGTCGACCAGTTCGAGGAGGTGTTCACCGCCTGCGCCGACGAGCGCGCGCGGCGGGCCTTCGTCGAGGCGATCTGCGCGGCCTGCCGCGGGGAGCGGGAAGAGCCCGCGGCCACCGTCGTCATCGGCGTGCGCGCCGACTTCTACGGCCACTGCAGCCGGTACCCCTGGCTGGTCGCGGCCCTGGAACAGCCCATCGTCGTCGGGCCGATGACCGCCGCCCAACTGCGTGAGGCGATCGAGAGGCCGGCGATGCTCTCCGGCCTGGCTCTGCAGGACGGCCTGGTGAATCTCCTGCTGCGTGAGCTCGGCGCGACCAGCAGCGCCATGGCCGCGAGCGCGGGGGCCTCCCTGCCCCTGCTCTCGCACGCGCTGCTCGCCACCTGGCAGCACCGGGAGGGACAGATACTGACCCTGGCCGGGTACCACGCCACCGGCGGCATCGACCGTGCCATCGCCGCCAGCGCGGACGCGGCCCTGTCACGGCTCGACGACGACGGTGCCAGAACGGCACGGCGGATCCTGCTGAGGTTGGTGCATATTCAGGAGGGGGCCGAGGACACCCGCCGGGTCGTCGCGCTGCCTGACCTGCTCCCACCGCCCGCCTCGGCCGGTCATGCGCCCGCCCGGCGAGCGCTGGACGAGTTCGTCGCCGCGCGCCTGGTCACCGTCGACGAGAACACCGTCCAGATCGCCCATGAGGCCCTCATCCGGGCCTGGCCCCAGCTGGGGGCGTGGATCGGCGACAACCGGTCGAACCTCATGATCCAGCAGCAGCTGGCGGAGGACTCCGCCGCCTGGGACCAGCACGGCCGCGACCCCTCGTACCTCTACACCGACACCCGCCTGGTCGCGGCGCGGACGATCACGGCCGAGCTGGAGCAGGGGGATCTCCAACCGCTGGAGACCGCCTTCCTGGACGCGGGCACCCGGCTGGGTCGCCGCCGCACGCGGATCACCCGCCAGGTGATCGCGGCGCTCACCCTGCTCCTGCTGGTCGCCATGGGGGCGGGAGGGACCGCCTTCCTGCAGCGCAGGACCGTCCAGGAACAACGCGACGACGTGACCTCGCAACGGGCCGCCGACATCGGCAACCGGCTCACGGACAGGACGCTGGGCGCCCAGTTGAATCTCGCCGCGTACCAGGTCAGCGTGACCCCCGAATCGCGGGGAGCGCTGCTGTCGACCCTCTCGCGGGCCATGCCGACCAGGATCATCGCCGATCACGCCCAGGCGTACGATGTCACGTTCGCCCCTCAGGGGGGAAGCGTCGCCGTGGCCTACGCGGACGGTGCGGTCGAGATGTGGGACATCTCCGACCGGAGCCGGCCAGGGAAGCTGGCGGAACTGAAGGTGGATTCCCGCCCCGTGACCGGGGTCGCGTTCAGCCGAGACGGTCACCTGCTCGCCACGGCCTCCAGCGGTGGCGTGGCCCGGCTCTGGGACGTCGCCGTTCCCGGGAGGCCGAAGATGACGGCTGTTGTGGCCGGGCATCGGGAAACGGTCACCGGCATCGCTTTCAGTGCCGTCGGGACGATGGCCACCGCCTCGGAGGACGGGACGGCGAAGCTCTGGAATGTCTCGGACCCGGGGCGACCCGGGCTCCTCTCCACGCTGAAAGGCCACCGGGCCGGAGTGCGGGAAGTCGCCTTCAGCACAGACGGGCGGATGCTGGCCACGGCCTCCAACGACACCACCATCCGGCTGTGGAACATCTCGGACGGCAGGCGGCCCAAGCACGTCTCCACACTGAAGGGGCACGTCAACGCGGTGAGCGCCGTCTCCTTCAGCCCTGACGGGAAAACCCTGGCCAGCGCCTCAGAAGACTGGGGCATGTCCCTGTGGGACGTGTCACGACCAGCTCGGCCGGCGAGGTTGAGCAGTTCCTACCCCGCGAAGGAGCGTCTCTACGGAGTCGAGTTCAGCCCGAACGGGTTCATGGTCGCCGCAGCCTCGGCTGACAACCTCGCCTACCTGTGGAACGTGGCCGACCCGAAGAAGCCCTTGTTTCTCCTGGCACTGGGCAGTCACCTCGCGGAGGTTCAGCAGGTGGCTTTCAGCCCGGACGGACATACCCTGGCGACGGCCTCCTCGGACGGCGCAACCCGCCTGTGGAACATAGACGGCCCCGGGATCATCACATCCCTGCCCACACTCAGGGGGCACACCGACGCCGTCACGAGCCTGGCGCTCAGCGCCGACGGAAGGTTCGCCGTCACCGGGTCCATCGACCGCACCGCTCGCCTATGGGACATCTCAAACTTCTCAAAGGCGACATTCCTGGCCAGCCTCCAGGAAGAGAACAACACCATCGAGGGGGTCGCGCTGAGCCGCGACGCGAAACTGCTGGCCACGGCGTGCGGCTGTGGGCTTGGGCGCCTGTGGGACATCGCGAATCCCGCGAAACCCCGGCTCCTGTCCACGCTCAGGAGCAATGCCGGCAGGGCCGACGCGGTGGCGTTCGCCCCGGACGGGAAACTGCTGGCCATGGCGTGCGGGTGCGGTTCCGTCCAGCTGTGGGACCTGTCCACGCCGGCCAAGCCGAAACTGTTGTTCGACAGGCGCGTACACGGCGACGCCGCCTGGGACATCACCTTCAGTCCAGACGGGAGATACCTGGCCACCGCGTCCGCCGACAGGACCGTGACGATATGGAACGCCTCGGACCCAGGTCACCTCTCGATGCTCTCCAAGATCACCGCCCACTCCGTCGACGTCAACTCCGTGACCTTCAACTCCGACGGCACCCGCATGGCCACGGCGTCCAACGACGGAACCGCACGCGTATGGGATGTGTCCACCCCTTCCAAGCCGCGGCAGCTCTCCGAGGTGCGCGGCCACTCGGCGGCGGTGAAGTCGGTGGCGTTCAGCCCCGACGACCGGATGCTGGCGACCGCCTCCGCCGACCAGACGGTGCGCCTCTGGAAGGTGGACGACGTGACGGATCCGCGGCTCTGGGCGGTCCTGTCCGGCCACTGGGGAAAGGTGTCCAGCGTACTGTTTCATCCCAGGACCGGCACCCTTGCCACCACCTCGGCGGACATGACCGCCCAGTTCTGGAGCACCGACGTCACACTGGCCGAGAAGAGGATCTGCGCGGCCTCCGGCACACCCATCACCAGGAAGGAATGGGGACAGTACCTTCCGGACAACTCCTACGCTTCGCCATGCGGGTGAGCCGCGGGGTTTCAGCAAGCTGTGGGCGCGTTCGAATCCGGACAAAGGATCGTTCATGAGAGCCGGGGAGCGTCGCCGGGGCGTGTGCCGTTCTCCTTCGTCTCGCCACTTGCGAAAGCAGCGTGCAGGGGAAGGAGATTCGGGCGTTTGGCCGTGCGGCCGTCGCCGGAGGAGCGGCCGCGCAGGCGCCTGCCGAGCCAGGGACCGAGGAAGGAGGCGGCCCATCGTAGTTCGCCTGCCGCGGTGCGCCAGCCGGCGGGGACGGCTGCTCGCGGGTCGGTCAGCGGCTGGGTCCAGGAGTCGTCGCTACCGGGCAGGTCGAGGGCGTGGGCGACGGCGGCGGCGATCCGTTCGTGGCCGAGCGGGCTGGCGTGGAGCCGGTCCGGGCACCACAGCCGGGGGTCGGTGACCACCGGATGGTGGAAGGTCTCGGCGACGACGACGCGGTGCCGGTGTGCCGCCTGCCGGATGCGGTGGTTCAGGGCGATGACGCGGGAGCTGATCGGGCGGGCGAGCGGGGTGATCCGTGCGACGTCGGGGAAGGTGACAGTCGCGACGCGGGCACCTTGGGCGGTGAGCGCCGCGAACATCGCCTCCAGGTGGCCGGCGACCTCGTCAGCGTCGAATCGGGGCCGCAGCAGGTCGTTGACCCCGGCGACGACGGTGGCCAGGTCGGGGCGTAGCGCGAGGGCGGGTGCGAGCTGTTCCCGGTGAACCTGCGCGGCGAGGCGGCCGCGTACGGCCAGGTTGGCGTACTGGACGCCGGGGTCGTGCAGCGCGAGCCGCTCGGCGAGCCGGTCGGCCCACCCCCGCAGGCCCACGGTGTCGTCGCCGTCGCCGAGCCCCTCGGTCTGGCTGTCGCCCAGGGCGACGAAGCGCAGGTGGTCATCGCTGGGCATGGGCCGCCCGCCGCTCCCGCAGGATCGCCACGGCGCGTTCGCACCAGTCCCGGTTGCCCCGTTCGAAGTCCAGGCCGCGCAGGCAGGTCAGATAGGGCCCGATCCGCTCGCCGTAGCGCAGGAAATCCTCCTCGCTGCGGTCACCGCGTATCTTCCGCAACAGTGCGTCGAACAGCGCGATCTTGGCCTCGGCGAAGGTGGCCCGTTCGGTGAGCTGCGCGATCAGTATCTCGGTGTCGACGTGGCCGGCGGCCTGGACCTTGACGAGCAGGTCGTCACGGATGAAGGAGGGCTTGGGGGTGCTCGCCGCGAACTGTTCCAGCTCGGCCAGTCCGGCGTCGGTGACCCGGAACAGGCGCTTGTTGGGCCGGGTTTCCTGGACCACCTCACGGCCGGTGATCAGCTCTTCCTTCTCCAGCCTGGTCAGCTCGGCGTACAGCTGCTGTGGCAGCGCGTGCCAGAAGTTCGCCACCCCCAGGTCAAACGCCTTGGCCAACTGGTATCCGCTCAGCTCCTCGTCGAGAAGCGCCGCCAGCACGGCGTGACGCAAAGCCATCGGACCACCTCTTTTCCACCTCTGTCCACGGAACTCACGCCCATGGTAGTAAAGAAACTGACTAATCACATCCATGACTATCTGGGAGAAGCCATGGCCACCGCGGACCGCTTCCGCGCCGCTGTCGACAGCCGCGACCTCACCGCTCTGGACGACCTGTTCACCGAGGACGTCCGGCTCTACAGTCCGGTGAAGTTCAGTCCCTTCGAGGGCAGGCCGATGGTGTTGGGGCTCTTCGGGGTCCTCATGCGTACCTTCGAGGACTTCCGCTACATCGGGCACTTCGACGGCACCGCCGAGACCTGCGCCGACGGTACTGAGGCCCCGTCGGTGGTCCTGCTCTTCCGGGCCACCGTGAACGGCAGGCAGATTCACGGCATCGACCTGTTGCATCTCGACCACGAGGAGCGGATCAAGGAGTTCACCGTGATGGTCCGTCCGCAGTCCGCGGTGCACGCCCTGGGCGAGGCGGTCCTCGCCGGTCTGGTCGCCGACGGCCTCGTCCCGGCCCCGGCCGATCACTAGAAAGAGTCATGGCAGCACGGGCGGCCCTGCCTTCAGGCTGACCGGTGTGAGCCGCCCGGCTCTGCCGACGCGGCTGCCTCGGCAGAGCGCGAGTGACATGCCGACCGGAAACCCCGGGTCGAGCCGCTTGTCCATGACACCGAACAGGTCCCTTCCCTGATGGGCCGGGTCAGGTCAGGTCCGCGAAGGCCGATCGGTGTGATTGGTGGAGATCCATCGGCCCAGTGTCGCCTCGGCCGCTCCGTTGTCGACGGCCTCGGCGCAGCGTGCCATCCCCGCGGCGAGCCGGTCGGTGAGGGGGGCCGTAGAAGGGGTGACCGTCACCAGGGCGGCCGCGGCGTTGAGGAGGACGACGTCGCGGATCGGTCCGCGTTCTCCGCCGAGTAGGGCTCGCAGGACGCGGGCGTTGCCGGCCGCGTCGCCGCCGCGCAGCGCCGAGGGTTCGGCACGCGGCACACCGAGGTCGCGAGGGTCGAGCAAGGTCTCGGTGACGTCGCCGTCGCACACCACCCAGACCTGTGACGTGGTCACAGTGGTGAGTTTGTCGAGTCCGTCGTGCCCCCGAACGACCAGAGCGGACAATCCGTGTGCGGCCAGGAGTTCAGCCACCACCGGTGTCATCCGCGGATCCGCCACGCCGACGACCTGGTGCCGGGGGTCGGCCGGATTGACCAACGGTCCCAGGATGTTGAACGCGGTCGGCACGGCCAACTCCCGGCGTACCGCGGCGACGTGGCGCAGGGCGGGGTTGAAGTTCGGGGCGAACAGGAAGGTGATGCCCGCTTCGGCGGCTTCCCGTGCCGCCTGCTCCGGGGCCGAGGCCAGGGACACGCCGAGGTGTTCGATCAGGTCGGCGGCCCCACCGGACGAGGGTGACGCGACGCCGGAGGCCCGCGGTTCGCAGGCGAGGGCGAAGGCCGCGGGAGGGTTTCCTCCTCACCTCCATGTCATTGGGCGGGGCGGTCCGAGGTTCGTTCCGCCCGTTGTCGGTGGGCCGGTCTACCGTGAGTGGGCACAGAAACCCAGCGTGAGTAAGGGGAGACCATGACCACCCTCGAGAACCGGCCGAACACCGCACTTCTCGTCGTCGACGTGCAGAACGGTGTCGTCGTGGGAGCTCACGAGCGCGACGCGGTCGTCGCGAACGTTGGCAGCCTTGTCGAGAAGGCGCGGCGGGAGCGGGTCCCCGTTGTCTGGATCCAGCACTCCGATGAGCAGCTCGCGAGAGGGAGCGACGACTGGCGGATCGTCCCCGAGCTGACTCCGGGCGACGCCGAGCCGCTTGTCGAGAAGAACTACGGCGACTCCTTCGAAGACACCGCGCTGGAGACCGTGCTGTCGGGCCTTGGCGTCGGGCGACTCGTCGTCGTCGGCGCGCAGACCGATTGGTGCATCCGCTCGACGCTCCATGGCGCGTTCGTCAGGGGATACGACACGACCCTTGTCGGCGACGCCCACACGACGGAGGACCAGACGGCATGGGGGGCGCCGCCGCCGGACCGGGTCATCGCGCACACGAACCTGTACTGGACCCACCAGACGGCGCCGGGGCGGACGGCTGGGACGGTCGAGACCAAGGATGTCGACTTCGGCGGCACCTCCTGAAGCCTGTGCGACACGGACCGGGTCCGTCCGCGGGCTGAGCGGTCAGGACTCGGACAACAGTTGACCTGCGGCGATGTACGGTTCTGTGGACGAGCTCTCGATTCGCTCCCGCTGACGGGACTACTGGTTGCGGATGAGGTCCAGCAGCGCCGCGTGGGTTTCCTGGTCGGCCGCGACGATGAGCCCGCCCGCGCCGGTATGCGGCGGCCGACCGTCGAGGCCGGTCAGCACACAGCCGGCGGCCCGGCACAACGCGATCCCGGCGGCGAAGTGCACGCTGTCATGGAGCCGGCCGTCGGTGACGTAGGCGGCTCGCCGACCGGCGGCGACCCAGGCCACCGCCAGGGTGGTGGAGACGACGCGCGGGCGGAACCGCTCGGCGAACCCCGGATCGGCGAGCAGGGCGGCAGCACGGAAGGCGGGTGAGTTCGGGAACGGCGGGTCGAGGTTGACGTCCACCAGCCGCGAATCCGGCGACGGCTTGAGCGGCTCGTCCAGGCCGCCGCGGCGGATGTAGGCGCGGACGCCGTCGGTCCAGAACACTTCGTCGGCGAACGGGTCGGCCGAGGCCGCCACCGTGATGTCCGGGCCCACGCGCAGGGCGACGTTCACCGCCGCCAGCATGGTGTGCACGGCGTAGTTCAGCGTGCCGCACAGAGGGTCGACCAGCCACATGCGCTCCGCCCCCGCCGGGCCCGTAGACCCGCTCTCCTCGCCGGTCACGGCATCACCGGGCCGGGCGGTGCGAATGACATCAAGGATGGCCTGCTCCGCTTGCACGTCGGCGGCCGTGGCGAAGTCACCACCGGATTTCTCCAGGCGCGTCAGCGGCGCGCCGAACATGGTGCGCACGACGGCTGCTCCCGCCTGCGTCGCCGTACGGGCCAGCTCAACGTCGGTGATCGGCATGAGCCGCAGGATAGATCAGGCGGGGTCGGCCGCCTGACACCGGTGCACAGTGCGGCGGAAGGCCGCGAGCTCGTCGTAGACCTTGCGGCCCCGCAGGCAGCCGAGCATCCGGTACTCGACGGTGGCGGCCTTGATGACCCGGTTGCGCACCCTCCCTGTCAGGTGTCGATCGGGGCCGTCGCTTCTGTGGCGGCCTGCCGGAGTGCGTGGCGGCATGCCTTGATGGCGGGGTGCTGGCTGCGGCCTCGGCGTACCGCGGTGAAGATGCGGCGTGTCCGCTGGCCGCGGGGAAGTTGCCGCAGTGTGACGGTCGGGGACTGTCCGATCCATACGAGGTCGGGAAGCAGTGCGACGGCGTGGCCCTGTTCGACGAGGCGAAGATGGATCAGGAGGTCGGTGGTCTCGAACCGTACGTCGGGTTCGAAGCCGGCGTTCCGGCACAGGGTCATGGCCCAGTGGCGGGCTGCCGTACCCTCGGGTTCCATGGCCCAGGGACGGTCGGCGAGTGAGCGCAGCGACGCCGTGGGGCCGTCCGCGTCATCGGCCGGTTCGGGCAGCGCGAGGCGGAGGAAGTCGTCGAGCAGGTCTTCCTGTTCCAGTTCGGCGGGCCGGGGGTTGGGATTGCCCGGGTACTCCTCGGCGATGACCAGGTCGAAGTCGCGGGCCTGAAGTGCGGGCAGGGCCGTTTCCGGCGGCATCTGTGTGACGTGGGTCCGAAGGCCGGGGTGAAGATCGCGCAGGATGTTCAGTGCGCTGGGTATCAGGGCGAGGGTGGCGGTCTGGAACGAGGCGACGCGCAGGGTCCCGGTCAGATCGGTCAGGGAGGCGGCGATGTCCGCCTCGGCGCGCTCCAGGCGTTTCAGCACCGCTTCGGTATGGGCGACGAGGATCTCCGCCTGCTCGGTCAGCCGCACGCGTCGCCCGATCGGCTCCAGTAGCCGGACACCGGCCTCCGCCTCCAGTTGGGAGAGCTGCTGGGAGACGGAGGAAGGGCTGTAGGAGAGGGCGGCGGCGACGGCCGCGAGGGTGCCGCGGTGCTTGAGCTCGCGCAGCAGGCGTAGTCGGTGCAGGTCGAACATCGGCGGACCGTTCTCTTCGTCGCCGCGGCGAGCTTTTGATCAGTTGGTTTCTCCGATGAATATAGGTCGGAAACATTCGCTGGACCGATTGGAGTGTGTGCCGCACGCTGGCTGCGATGCCTGAGATCGCTTCTTCCGTCCGTACGCTGCCGTGGTTCGCGCGGCCCGCCGCCAGGTTCTGGACCTGTGCGCCCGCCCCCGCCGAGGTGCGGGAGTTCCATGCCTCCCTGTTCGAGTACGCCCCCACCTCGCTGATCGAACTTCCCTGGCTCGCCGTCGAGCTGGGGGTTGGGCGGGTCTTCGTCAAGGATGAGTCGTCTCGTCTGGGGCTTCCCGCTTTCAAGGTGCTGGGCGCATCCTGGGCGGTGCACCGTGCCCTTGCCGAGCGGGCGGGTCCGGTCACGTTGGTGACCGCCACCGACGGCAACCATGGCCGCGCTGTGGCTCATATGGCACGTCTGCTCGGCCAGCGCGCCCGCGTTTTCATCCCGTGGGGTGTTCATCCGAGGGCTGTGGCGGCCATCGCCGCCGAGCAGGCCGAGGTCGTTCAGGTCGCGGGCTCGTACGACGAGGCGGTGCGCCGGGCGGCCGAGGCGGCCGCCGCGTTGGATACGGTTCTGGTCCAGGACACCGCCTGGCCGGGCTATGAGCAGATCCCCGGTTGGATCGTCGAGGGCTATTCCACCCTCTGTGCCGAAATCGACGAGCAGTTGACGGCGGCTGGAGCCGGGATGCCCGATCTTGTCGCCATCCCGGTGGGCGTGGGCTCGCTGGCCCAGGCCGTCGTCACCCACTACCGCAGTCGTCCGGCGGGGCCGGCCCCGGCGCTGTTGTCGGTGGAACCTGTGGCCGCCCCCTGTGTCATCGAGAGCCTCGTGCGTGGCGAACCGGTCAGCGTTACCACCGGTGAGACCATCATGGCCGGTCTGAACTGCGGCACACCCTCCACTATCGCCTGGCCTTACCTGCGTGATGGGCTGGATGCCGCCGTGGCCATCGCCGATGCCGACAGCGCCCGCGCAGCCGGTGACCTCGCCGCCCTCGGTGTTTCCTGTGGCCCCTGCGGTGCGGCCTCGCTCGCCGGCGTCCGCGCTGTGCTCACCGGCGACGGCGCCGGCGAGCGCCGTACCACGCTGGGGCTTGGTCCTGCCTCGACGGTGGTGTTGCTGTGCACCGAGGGCAGTGCGGCCAATCCGCATGCCACTCCGGATGTCTGAGCTCATCTGTTTTGGCCTGTCGGGCTGGTTCGCATACGTCGACGCAGGCCCTTCCCGGCTTCGAGACGGCGACCGTTCGGGGCTTCCGAAGCGTACTGCTCAGAATTTTTCGCTGGACGAGGTGAAACGAGTGGTGCACGGTGCTCGAAGGTAGATCGTCTCGCACTCCTTACCGTCTCGCCCGTTCCCGTGCCAGGGAGGCGACAGTGCTGTGGAAGGTCCGCATGCTCCCCGATACGTCAGACCCGGCTGCCCTCCTCGCCAGGCTCATCGCCATCGACTCCGTCAACCCCGAACTGGTGCCCGGCGGTGTGGGCGAGACGGTCATCGCCGATTTCTGCGGTGAATGGTTGGCCACCCGTGGCTTCGAGGTGCACCGCCTGGAGAAGCGTGCCGGCCGTCCCTCACTGGTCGCGATCGCTCGTGGCACCGGCGGTGGACGGTCACTGATGCTCAATGGCCATCTCGACACCGTCGGCCTGGCCGGCTACGAGGGCGACCCGCTCGAACCGCGGATCCGTGACGGAAAGATGTTCGGTCGCGGAGCCTTCGACATGAAGAGCGGTATCGCGGCCATGATGATCGCCGCCGCGCGCGCCACGGCCCAGGGGCGCCTCCGGGGAGATGTCGTCCTCGCCTGCGTCGCCGACGAGGAGCACGGCAGTCTGGGCACCGAAGAGGTCCTCAACTCCTTCAGCGCCGATGCGGCGATCGTCACCGAGCCGAGTCATCTCGAAGTGACCCTCGCGCACAAGGGTTTCGCCTGGTTCGAGGTGGAGATCGAGGGGCGAGCGGCTCACGGGTCCCGTCCTGAGCTGGGCATCGACGCCATCGTCAAGGCCGGTCACTTCCTCGTCGCGCTGGAGGAGCTGGGGCAGCGCCTCGCCCGGGGGCCGGCGCACCCGCTTCTGGGGACGGGGACGGTGCACGCCTCCGTTATCCAGGGTGGGGAGGAGCCGTCCACCTACCCGGCGCGCTGCCGCGTCACGCTGGAGCGCCGCACCGTACCCGGCGAGAACGCCGACACCGTGGAACGGGAGCTGACCGCGGTCCTCGACCACCTGGCCGCCGTGGTCCCGGACTTCCGCTACCGGCTGTCCCGCGGTCTGTGTCGCCGGCCCTTCGAGGCCGACCCGCAGGCCGCGATCGTATGCACCCTCACGCGCCACGCGACAAGGGCCCTCGGCCATCCGCCTGTGGTGCGAGCCGAGTCTTTCTGGACCGACTGTGCGTTGCTGGATCGGGCCGGCATTCCCTGTCTGCTCTTCGGCGTCGACGGCGGGGGTGCCCACGCGGCCACTGAGTGGGTCGACATCGCCTCCCTGCACCGAGTGGCCGAGATCCTCACCGACACCATCGCGGACTTCTGTTGATGATGTAGCGATCACTCACAGCTACTTTGCCTCTGGTGGCGTCGACCCGAGTGGAGGGCCTACATGTCGAATCACTATCTGTGTTGTGCCGATCGCCGCATCCCCCCGGCCGTTACTGGATGGGGACCTGGAGGTCGCGGAACGGGCCGATCTTGACTTTGAGGGTGTCGGCGGTGTCGGGCAGGGCGAAGAGGTTCCAGAACTGGCGGGTCTGGCCCGGTGCGAACTTCTCGGTGCTGATGCGGACGCCGGAGACGTCGGTGCATGCGCAGTAGGAGTCCACGCCGTCGTCGGTGGGGACCTCCAGGCGGCCGGGCAGGTACTGGCGGCGGGCGGCGGCGTCGGTCACGCGGACGTTGCTTGCGGCCTGGTATTTGTACGCCTCCCAGTCCTGGGCGTGGTGAAGGTCGTTGAACCAGGTCTCGGCCGATCCCCCGTTGGTGATCTTGTAGGTGAGCAGGCCGAGGCCGCCGGGCAGCCGGCGCAGGCCCGTGACCTCCATGGCGATGGGCTGGCCGTCCGCCTTGGTGGTGCCGGTCAGGCCGGTCGCGCCGGGGGAGGTCGTGGCCACCGGTTCCTGGGCAGCGGGCTGAGGTTTGGGGAAGGTCACCGTGACGCGGCGGTTGCGGCGCCTGCCCTCATCGCTGTCGTTGTTGTACAGCGGGCGGCGCGAGCCGTACCCCTTGGCCTGGAAGCGGACCCCGTCCCGGGACAGCAGTGCCGACAGGGTGCGCTGCACCGCCTGGGCGCGGCGCAGCGACAGTGGGTCGTTGATGGCGTCGTTGCCGGAGGAGTCGGCGTGGCCCGCCACCGTCACCACGGTGGAGGGGGAGGCGTCGATGAGTTTGGCCGTGCGGGCCATGATCGTCTTGGCATTGGGGGTGAGGGTGGCCTTGTCCACCGCGAACAGCACGTCGGAGGAGAGGTTGACCTGCAGGTCCTTGCCGTCATCGGCGGTCTCCTCTGATTTGTCCAGGGACTCGGAGGGGAGGATGAGGCGGCGGGTGACCGGGGTGACGGGCTCGGCATCGGGGTCGGGAAAGTCGCCGGTCGGAGCTTCGTCGCTGATGGGCACGTTGAGCATCGGCGGGCCCACGGGGGTGACGACGGTGGTCGTCGCAGGGTTGCCCGCCGGTGCGGGCAGCACCGCGTAGACGGTGATCGACTGGCCAGGGTCGATGAAGCGGCCGAGGCCGTCGCGGTCGAGGTCGCTGCAGAGGCACGGGGAGCCGACGGGTTTGTACGGCAGGATCCAGGTGCGGGCCTGCGCGTCGAGGACGCCGATGCCGGAGGCCCACTTGATCTCGCCAAGGGGGCGGGTCCGGTCGCCCATCTCGCCGGCCCAGGACAGGTGCTTCTCGGTGCCGGTGTTGGACAGACGGATCTGGGCGATGAGGTGCTTGCCCTTGACGCTATTGAGGCCGACGACCTCGACCTTGAGATTCTCGGTCATGGTACTGCGGGTTTCGGCCAGGGCCGGCCGGGTGTCTTGACCTGATGCCGTGGCGGTGGCGGGCGGAGCGCTGGTGGCCGGGGCACTCGACGTCGGCGTGGTGGTGGCGGCGGGCGGGGGCGCGGCTTCCTTTATCGGCAGCACCCCACACCCGGCCGCTGCCAACGTGAGTACGGCGGTCAGGGCCAGGATCCGATTAGGCATGGGGGAGAATGTATCCGTTCCGAAATGTTGGTGCTCAGGCCGCGTGAGAGCGGTGCACACGTCCCGGCCTGAGGTGTGCCGCCCGTCAGCCGCGCGCATCGGCGAGCGCATGCGACACCACCAGGAACGAGCTCGGAGCCACCACGTCCATCACCGACTTGACGATCGCGTGCGGGGCGTACTCCTGCACGCTGGTCCCGGTAGGGATTGCACCAGCGAGGCCTGCGGCAACTCCTGCAGCCCGTAGCTTTCTTTGCATTAGAGACCCCTTTTTCGGATGGCCTTGGGTAATACGTGCAGAGTGGGGACGGCGAGCTACGGCAGCTCGTCGTCACCGGCGCGCTGCGGTCGTTCGAACGTGGTCCTTACTTACTCAATGCGAACCCGTAGCAACCAAGCGCTGTCCCAGTCGCACTTGTAGTCGATGACGATTCCAGCGCCCGTCATGTCGCGTTCGCGCTGCCTGCAGCCTTCGTGCGTGGGGTAGTTCGCGAAAGGCGCCCACACGGCTTCGATCGAGGTCCGGACCTGAAATCGCTGCGTTGATTCCGCTTGAGCGGCCGCGGTCGTGAAGAGAGCTCCGCCGCGCACATCAGGACTGCCGCCGACATCAGCGTTGTGGCTGACTGCGCCACTTTGCGCCGCGCACTCTTTCTCTCCCAAACGCGCACAGTCGATCGTGTCACGCACACCTCTTCCTCATAGGCGGCAGGACCGGCGCATCGCCCATCCGGTGCCCGGTCGGCCGCGAGATGGCCGCTGAGGACAAGATCGCCCACGTCTGGCTCCGGCAAGGCTAGTCCTCATAAAACAACCGTACCATACGGTATAGTATGGTCCGAATGCATCGTGATCAACTCATTGTCCGAGGAGAGATATGTCGGCATTGCCCGATCCGGTTTGGCCGGTTGTCGTCCTAGCGATCATCCAGGCCGGTGACGCCGTCATGTGCATCAAGCCCGTTCCGTTCATCGCCCAGTGCTTCGAAAACGTGAACTGGCCGCGACGTTACTGGTGGATCATGCCACCGCTGAAGTTCGCCGCCGCGGCCGGTCTGATCCTGGGCATCTGGCTTCCGTATCTCGGCGCTGCGACCTGTGCTGCGCTCGTCCTCTACTTCATGGTCGCCATCGCGATGCACATCGCGGCCCGAGACTTCGGCCGTAACCTCTTCCTCAACGCCACCGCCATGCTGCTGATCTGCATCGCAGTCGGCTTCTACAGCTTCATGGCATGAAGCTCGCATGCGCCTCGGCGAGCGCGGACCGCTCCATACCTGGTGGTACGTTTGCCGGATGAGCACGGCACGCGAGCGGTGGCTGAACGAAGGCCTGAAGGTCCTCGCAGAAGAAGGTGCAGCAGGGATTCGAATCGACCGGATCGCCGCTCGACTTAACCTGTCGAAAGGGTCGTTCCACCATCACTTCGATGGCGCCGAGGGATACAAGAAAGCACTTCTCGCCCATTTCGAGCACCTATCGATCGAAACTCTCGAGAATGCAATTGCCGACGTCGGGGAATCGGCCGGAGCCCGTGTAATCCTCGCACGGCTGACGAAACTCGTTCGCCCTGGCGGCACAGGACTCTATCGTCCAGAAATCGATATCGCATTGAGGGCATGGGCGACATGGGATGCGGATGCGCGTGCCGTGCAGACTCGCCTTGACGAGGCCAGACTGTCTGCACTCCAGCGGGTGTGGCGATCAGCCGTCGCCAGCGACGAGGAGGCCCGGACGGCGGCCCTGTTGCCCTACCTGCTTGCGGTTGGAGCAACTGTCGTCTTCCCCCCGGTCGACGCTGACCAGCTTCGCGACCTCTATGAAATCCTCCTACCACTCGTACCGGATAGCTCCAGCCAGAAATGAACACCGAGGCCTGGCTCGCGATCATCTGGACCCGCCCCGGACCTGCGAGAACTCCGCTAACGGCGGTTTCCGTTCCGATTCACTCCGAGCCCCGATCCCGGCCGCGGAACTGCTGATGGACGGCACCACCGAGAGCTCCGCGGCCGGGTCGGGTCGGGCCTGGACCGGGTGCCCACCTCCTACGCCCAGCCCACCCTCAGCGAAGCCCACCAGTGATGATCCACAGGTGGCCGAACGGGTCACGGACGCGGCCCGAACGCTTGCCGTAGGACCGGTTCTCGATCGGCACGACCACTTCGGCGCCGTGGGCGATCATGCGTTCGCCGACCACGTCCGGGGCGTCGACCTCGATCTCGAGGAGGACCGCGGAGCCGCCGAGGTCACCGGGTGAGAGCCACCCCCACGAGGAGACGGCCGGGGAGACCCGGAGGGACGAACCACCGATGCGGTGATGAACGACGCTGGGTCGGCCGTCGTCGCTCAGGGGAGCACGGAACACTTCCTCGGCGCCAAGGGCGTCCTGGTAGAACGCCGACGCACGGTCTGGGTCGGGCACGATAAGACGAGGGCAAATGTGTGTGTTCGGTGTCATGGACCCATCGTTGGGCCTGGTGCCGACGGGGTCTTGAACATCTGGGAACGAACCGCGCCCGGATGGGGTGTCACCTGAACGCGCGCTCTTCGTTTGGCTACCGGTCGCCGACCGGCGGTCCCTGCACGGCCAGGCCTTCGGCGCGTAGCCACTCAGTGGGCGTACACCCGGCCATGGCCCGCCACTCCCGGGTGAGGTGCGCCTGATCGGCGAATCCCGACGCGGCGGCGACCGCCGCCAGACCGACCCCCCTGGAACGAGCGGCGTCCACGAGCCGGCCCCGGGCAGTCTCGAAGCGGACGAGCCGTTGGTACTCCTTCGGCGTCACCCCGAACTCGGCTCGAACCAGACTGCTCAGGTGCCGCCGGGAGCACCCGAGCCGGTAAGCGGCCTCCTGCACCCGGGTGGTCCCGGACAAGGCTGCGATCGCGGATCGCAGTTCGTGGTGGTTGGCGCGTTCGCCGTGCCGGCCGAGGCCGGTGAGCAGGGACTGCGCGACGAGGGCGCGACGCTGCGGCCATGTCCGGCAGGCCGCAAGCCGCTCCGGCAGGTCCGCCATCGCCGGGACGACGTCGGCGAGATCCACGATGTGCCCGGCCAGCGCCGACGCCGGGAGCCCCAGCAGTGCGTCGGCGCCCAGCGGGCTGAGCGTCAACCACACCCCGCGCGTGCATCCCACCTGCCTCAGCTCGGCCGCGTCCAGATGGAGCCCGGCCACAACAGCCCGGCGCCGCTGGCTCGAGCCGGGCCGCCCGACCCACGAGATCTCGAGCGAGTCCTCCTCGGGGATCGTGATCGACACCGTGGACGAGGGAAGTCCGCGATGGACGGCGACCGGGCCGGACCCAAGTTCGTACGCACCCAGCGTCGCCACGAAGGGCGCCAGGGCGGTGGGCATTGGGTCAGCGGGCACGGTCACTCTGGCACAGTACGACGGCTGAGGTGGTGCAGGTGAATTCGAGTGATCATCGCCACGGGGTCAGTTTTTTTCAGGCGGCGTCGACAACTAGGGCTCAGCCGCCGTGGTCGCGGCGGTGATATTGCGATAACCGGCCCCGCTCAGCCTCGCGCGCCTATTCGTCCACGTCCGGATAGTTCGGCTTGCGCGCCAACCACCACCAGCCGTCACTCAGCCGGCTGCACCACCAGTAATCGTCGAACGTGGTCGCGGTGAGATCACAGGGACTTACCCGCGCGGCGTCAGGCTGGTCATATATGTAGAGGAACATGTTCTCCGACACCTCTTCGTTCGACAGACCCATCATGAGAACACGTCCGGGATACAGCTCGATCGGCACATCCTGCGTATTGAGATGATCAAAATGCAGGACATCGAACTCATCAGGCAGATGCACCCAGCCACCCGAAGGCATGTCCGCCGACAGCTTCCTGTCCTTGGCCAGCTGGGCCAGCGCGGTGAACTTGCCGCGATGGACCGCGAACCACGTACGCCCGAAGATCCCATTCCAGGGCAGCAGCACAACGGCAGCGCACAGGACGACCGCCGCACCGACCGCGACGTAACCGCGGATGTCACCACAGCGGCGTACAAGTCTCTGCACCCACCACGACGTGGAAAGCACGGCCACGATGAACGCGATCCCAAGGGTCAGCTGCTCGCTGATCCGGCCGTAGTACTCCAGCCACAGCAGATACCGTCCGGTCACGACCACGATCCAGCTCGCCACCATGGTCGCGGTCAACGCATACGATCGCTTCTCGATCACGCCTCCAGACCCGGTCGGCGAGCACTGCCCCACGTGAGGACGGCCTCCCGCCAACCTGTGAATCCAACCCGCGCACTGCAACCCGCCTCATCCAACAGGACACCGCACAACCCGCCGCCCTCCGCGACGTACCGGACCTCGAACGCGCCGTCGGTGAGGAGCGTCTAGCCCGCCAGCCAGCGCACGCAAAGCCGTCATGGCCGCCAAGCATTCTGCAACACCAAGATCAGAGATAAAGCGGAATCCGACAACTCAACCTGAACACCGGCACCAGCAACGACAACCACACGCGAACAACGACACCTTCAACTGCAACGGACACCCATCGACTCGCGAGCCCGACGGGGTCGAGAGCCGGTTTCAACACCAGCAAGATATGTGATCCGGCGCCGGATCACTTTGCGGGTTTTCACCCGGTTGATCTCCTCTCCTATCGTCTGAGAGGAGATGTCCCGCCGGGGGGCGGGTCGCTCCGCTGGGGGAGGCCGGGTGACGGCAGAAGACGATCGGGGCGCGGATCGTCAGCGCGCGGGCAGGTCGCCGGTGCGGCAGCGGCGCCAGCAGGGCGGGCGGCCGCACAAGCATTCGGTGCGGATGTCGAATGCCGAGCAGGCCGTCGTTGAGGCGCGGGCCGGGCGGGCGGGGGTGAGCGTGCCGCGCTTCTCGGTGGAGGCGGGCCTGGCCGGGGACGCGGCGACCGCGAGCCAGTTACGCGCGAACGCGGCGGAGTTGTTGGCCGCGCGGCGGTTGGTGGCGGCCGCGGGGGCTAACCTCAACCAGCTGGCCAAGGTCGCCTCTGCCGCGGGTGCGGTGCCGGCCTCGCTGGAGGCGACGCTGCGATTCCTGGAAAGGCTGGACGCGGCGGCCGCCGTCTACGGCCCGGGAGGCCTAGCTCAGACACCCTCATCGTTCCTTCCCTGGACCGCTATGGCCGTTCCATGGCCGACCTCGTCACCATGGTCGGAGACCTGCGCGTCCGGGAGATCGGGTTCACCTCGCTGCACGAGAGGCTCGACACCACCCCCGGTGGCCGCCTGGTCTTCCACGTCTTCGCCGCCCGGGCCGAGTTCATCCGCGAGCTCATCGTGGCCGGCACCCACGAGGGCTTGGCCGTCGCGCGTGCCCGCGGCCGTACCGGCGGACGCCCCACCGTCGTCACCGAGGACATCCTGTCCGCCGCCCGCACCTTGCTGCCCGAGCCGGGCCGCTCGGTCACCTCGATCGTCAACCTCAGGAGCAGAACAGGCACCGAGCCTGGTGATCATGGAGTTGCGACGCTCTGTGATCGCCGGGATACCTGTGCCTGCACTGCCATCATGGCTGACCGACCCCCTGTGGGACCGATTCGTGGTGCTGTCACAGCGCCCGATCTACGGTCCGCCCCATTCACTTCTATCGACGAACCGTCGCGGCAACGTTAACGGAGACCTTTTCGGCCCCGATCCGCTGCATGCGTTCGGTGCCCCATTTTCCCAAGGGGGCCAGGGCCGCGTTGAGCGAGACGCCGTGCTCCGTCAGGGAGTACTCGACCTTCGGTGGCACCTCACGGTACACCTCACGATGCACGAGCCCGTCTTCTTCCATCTCCCGCAGATGTTGAATCAGCATCTTCTCACTGACGCCCGGCAGACCGCGTCGGAGCTCGGCGAACCGGCGTGTCCCGTAGTTGTGCAGCTCCCAGAGAATTAGCGACTTCCACTTGCCGGCGACTACGTCCATCGCCGCGTCGATGCCGCAGAAGTAGGGACCTCGTCGTGCTGATGTCGCCATCCGCCCTCTCCAAGACGTACTTACCCACGGGTGAGTACCTGACTAAATAGTCCGTACTGGTCAACTCTACCGGTGACGGAAAGGATTGGCCGAACGATGAATTCGAGGGGAGCCCCAAGAATGACAAGCAACAACAGCGTCCAGGTGAGCGTTCTCGGGCTGGGGGCGATGGGTAGCGCTCTGGCAGGCGCCCTGGTGAAGGCCGGATACGCGACAACAGTCTGGAACCGCTCACTAGGCAAGGCGGACGACCTTGTGGCGCAGGGCGCGCAGGCCGCTGCCACGGCCGGTGACGCGGTCCGGGCCAGCCGACTGGTGATCGCATGCCTGCTGGACCACGCGTCGGTCCATGAGGTGCTTGATCCGCTCTCCAATGAGCTGGCTGGCCGAACCTTGATCAACGTAACCACGACGACGCCGGCTCAGTCACGGGAGTTGGCCGCCTGGGCTGCCCATGCTGGGGTTGCGTATCTGGACGGCGGCATCATGGCCGTACCGCAGATGATCGGCCAGCCTGGGGCATCGATCCTCTACAGCGGATCGGCCGATGTCTTCAACGAGTGCAAGCCGCTGCTCGACCTATGGGCAACCAGTACCTACTTCGGTGAGGATGCCGGGCTGGCGTCCCTGTACGACCTCGCCCTACTCGCGGGCATGTACGTCATGTTCGCCGGGTTCATGCACGGCGCCGCCATGGTTGCGCCGGCCGGTGTGACGGCGGGCCAGTTCGCTGCCATGGCCACACCTTGGCTGACCGCCATGACCGGTGCCTTCCAAGGGTTCGCCGCAGTCATCGACGGTGGGAACTACACCGTCGAAGGGCAGCAGAGCCTTGAGTTCTCCAACCTCAGTGACCTCTTGGCTGCCAGTTCCGACCAGGGCATCAGCACCGAGGTAGTCGCCATGGTCCAGAGGCTCATCCAACGCCAGATTGATGCAGGCCACGGAGAGGAAGGCTTCGCCCGGATCATCGAGAGCATCAAGCAGCCGGGCTAAAGCTCGCGCGACGGCGTGGGGTCATGGTCGCCTGGTGGGGCGCTCGTCCCAGCGGTGGGGGGCCAGGCGCGGCGAATGAGGCTACGGACGGTGATGACCGCGTCGGCCAGGTCGAAGAACGCCTCGATGACGCATGTACACCGTTCGTAGCAGCGCGCCAGCCGGGTGAAGGCGTTGTGCCAGGCGTTGGTCCGCTCGATGTGTCAGCGCTGCGTCGCCTGCACGGGGGCTTTGACGCCCTTGCGAGCGATCTCGCCGGTCAGGTCACGGCCTTCCAGCAGGTCGCGGGTCTTGTCGGAGTCATAGCCCGCGTCCAGGTGAACAGTGATGTTGTCGGGCAGCGGTCCGAGGTCGTCCAGCAGGTCCAGGGTGGGCGCCAGGAGAGGTGAGTCGTCGCGGTTGGCCGGGGCCGGCACCCGGCCCAGCGGGATGCCGTAGCCCCCGACCGGCAGAGACCGCTTCATGCCGAGCTTGCGACGATCCACGGGGGACGGTCCGGCGAGTTCGCCGCCGCCAGGCGCCTTGCTGATGCATCCGTCGATGGCCACGTCCTCCAGCAGGAGGCCGACGATCCGGTCGTAGGCATCCAGGGCGATCTGCTTGAGCTGGGCGAAGATCCCCAGCTCGATCCACTCATCGCGACGGGTGCGCAGCGTGGTGGCCGAGCAGGTCGTGTCGGCGATCGCGTCATACGAGCAGCCGAACCGCAGGACCTGCAGGAGCTTGTCGAACACGATTCGATCCAGGACTCGGCGCCGGTGACAGCCCAGCGGATGGGCGGGGTCGTAAGTCAGACGCTCAGGCAGCAGCACTTCGAACTGGATCCACAGCGGTTCAGCAAGCCATGATGGCAGGACGGGCACGGATGATCCTCGTTGTCGATCACGGAGCGTAGACAACTACGTGATCTTGAGGCTCCGTGTCTGTGTTACATTCTCGCCCGGCAGACGCCCCCTATCCGCGCGACCTCATAGGCGGAGTTACCGCCGCCCACCCTTCCGATGCGGGTCAGCGGGGCCTGCACGCGGCGGGGTCGGCGTGGGCGGCAGCCCGGAGATCGGCGCCGCGTCAGCGGAAGCGGTCAAGCGCGTCGGAGTGGCTCGCCATCCTGTGACTCGCGCTGTCCAGGGCGCTTGCGTGCTCGTTCAACGCCGTCGAGTGGTCGGCCAGCGCCACCGTCTGCGCGGCCGCCTGGTCGTGGCCGTGGCGCAGCTCGTGGTAGATCGCCTGGAGCATCAGCAGCTGCGCATCGGCCGGCCGCTCGCCGGGAGTCCGATCGGCCAGCTCAGCCGCGGTCCTGTCCTCGTAGCCGATTTGGCCGTAGGCGTGCTCGGCGAGCTAGAAGGGGGGCCGGTAAAAAACGTGTCATGAGCCCCAAACGAGCTTGATCGCGGGACCAACGACTTGAGCGTCAGGCGCTGAGGGCTGAGGGCAGCTTCTTACGACCTCAACTGGGTGAGCACGACGATGAGTTGGAGCATGCCGTAGGGCGGCCGTCATGGTCTCGGCGTCGAACACGACGGTGCGCCCGTTTCCGGTGACAGGGCTCGGAGCGAATCGGAACGGAAACCGCCGTAGCGGGGGTTCTCGCAGGTCTGCGCGGACATGTTGTTCGGCGGCGGCCAGATGCTCGCAGCGCTCCGGTGCCGATTTCAGGCGCGGGCGCTCGTCCTCGGAGAGGGCGCGGACGACAGTGCAGGACGTGACGCAAGACGCGCCCCGCCCCCTCAGCAGCGCGCGCCTTCCCGCACTTCCAGGAGCGGCAGGCCCGCCGCGTACCGCCGGAAGAAACCGGCGGTCTGGGTGTCCGCGGTCGCGACGGCGTCCGGGGTGCCCTCCGCGACCACCGCACCCCCGTTCGGACCGGCTCCCGGCCCCAGGTCGATCACCCAGTCCGCGGACGCGGCGACGGGGATGTCATGTTCGGCCACGACGACGGTGTTGCCCGAGTCGAGCAACACATCGAGCGCATCCACCACACGCTGGATGTCAGACGGGTGCAGGCCCGAGACGGGTTCGTCGAGAACGACAAGGCCGGCCTTGCGGCCCGCGGCACCGCGCTGGATCGCGGACGCCAGCTTCAGCCGCTGCGCCTCGCCGCCGGACAACTCTGTGGCGCTCTGGCCGAGCTGGAGATAGCCAAGCCCGACCTGGTTCAAGGCTCCCAGGGTTTCCGCGAGTTGCCGGGGTTCGGAGAACTGCTCCACAGCCTCGGCGACGGTCAGCTCCAGCACCTGATCGACGGCCAACCCCTGATACCTGATTTCCAAAGCCTCCGGCTTGTAGCGCCGACCCTCGCACGCGTCGCAGACCACCCACACATCCGGCAGGAAGTGCATGTCGACCAGCTTGCGGCCATAACCGGTGCAGGTTTCGCAGCGGCCGCCACCCGCCGTGTTGAAGCTGAACCAGGAGGCATTGACCCCGCGTCCGCGCGCCACGTCGGTTTCGGCGAACAGCTTGCGGACAATGTCGAACGCCTTGCTGTAGGTGGCCGGGTTGGACCGCGGCGTCCGCCCAAGCGGTTCCTGATCGACGACGGCGACCCAGTCGAACCCCTCGAGGCCGGTCACCTGTCGCACCGTGTCGGTCGTCGTCCCGTTCAGGGCGGCCTCCACGCTCGCCGCGAGCGCGCCGAGCAGGCTGCTCTTGCCGCTGCCGCTCACCCCGGTCAGGCAGGTGAGCCGACCGGCGGGGAAACGCACCAGGTCCGCGGTCACGTTGTGCGCACGCAGGCCGTGCAGTTCCACCCAGCCGGTGTCATCCCCGGCCGGACGGCGGGTCCGGCGCAGCCGCGGCCCCTTACCGGCCAGATAGCGTCCGGTCAGCGACGTCGGGTGGGCGGCCGCGTCGGCGGGAGGCCCCGATACCAGGATCTCACCGCCGAGGCGGCCCGCACCGGGCCCCATATCGATCACCCAGTCGGCCCGGGCGATCAGTTCGGGGTCGTGCTCGACCAGGAGCACCGTGTTGCCGGCCTTGCGTAGCTCCAGGGCGATGTCGAGCAGGTGCGCCTTGTCCGCCGGATGCAGTCCGGTCCCAGGCTCGTCCAGGACGAAGACGATGCCGCTCAGCTCGGTGCTGAGCTGCGCGGCGAGCCGGGTTCGCTGCAACTCACCCCCGGATAGCGTCGCCGCGCTCCGGGACAGCTGGAGATGGGCCAGGCCGAGCCGGTCGAGGATCCCGAGCCTGCGGCCCAGGTCCTGTAGCAGCGGCTCACCCACCTCGCGCTGCCGGGCGTCCAGGTCGTCCGCCACGCGCTTCGCCCAGCTGCGCACCTCCCGTACTTCCACCTCGAGCAGGTCGGGATAGGTCAGCCCGCCGAGCCGCACGGACCGGGCCACCTGGTCGTACCCGCTGCCGCCGCAGGTGCCGCACGGCTGCTTGCGCATGTACGGCAGGTAGCGCTGCTTGGCGCCGGAGGTCTGGGCGTTCACGAACACCCGCTCCACCTCGGCGAGCGCGCCCCGCAGCGGCTGACTCGAGGTGTAGGTCACCGAGACCGTCTCCTTCTTGTTCGACATGTCGACGGTCGCCTCGACCTTCTCCTCACCCGTGCCGTACAGCACACAGTGACGGAACTCCTCAGGCAGCGACTGCCACGGCCGACCAAGGTCCACACCCCGCTTCTCGGCAAGCGCCGGTACGAACGCGTGCTCCCCCGACCGCCACTTCGCGTACCAGGGCGAGGCCCCCTCGAAGAGCGGAAGCTCCGGATGGGTGATGACCAGGTCCTCCTGCGCCTGCCAGCGCCCGCCCACCCCGTGGCAGTCCGCACAGCTCCCTTCCGGCGTATTGCGGTCGAAATGAGCGGTCGTCAGATGCCCGTCCCCACTCTCCGCCGCCGGGTCCGCGCCGATCCCCGGAAGGCGCGAGTACAGCAGACCTAGATGCCCGTCGATGCCGGTGATCGTCGCGACCGTGGACCGGGGGTTGCGGTTCAGACGGCGCTGGTCGACCGCGAGCGTCGCGCCGAGTCCCAGGATGCGGTCGACCTTCGGCCGATTGCGCTGGGTGATGTACTGCCGCACGAACGGCGAAAGCCCCTCCAGATACCGCAGCTGGGCCTCGTTGTGCAGGGTGTCGATGGCCAGCGAGGTCTTGCCGCTGCCGCTCACTCCGGTGAAGGCGATGAGCCGCCCCTTGGGGATGCTCACCGACACGTCCCGCAGATTGTTGGTACGAGCCCCCACCACCTCGATGGCCTCGCACCCCATACTCGCGACGTCCCGTACGAACGCAGTCAACCTTCGTCCACCCTCTCGCAACACAGCGGAACATGGGCGGACAGGCGTCCCACCCATGCCGAACAAACCGATCACGCCACTACGCGGCGGCCGCTCGTCACAATGACGCTGAGCGGCCGCTTCACCAGATCTCTCAGCACGTGGCCGGTCTCGATGCGGCCCGTGCTGCAGATCAGGACCGGAACACCGCGGTGAGCTTGTCGACGCAGGGGGCGTAGACGGTCATCCAGTGCGGATGCAGCCGGTAGTAGACCACGTCGTTGTCCCAGTCGAAGGAGTCGTCGCCGTAGAAGTCCTTGAAGTAGGCGAGCAGGTCCGGCCAGTCTGCGGCCGGCTCGCTGTGCTGGGGGTTGAGGATCTCCACCGTGCCGTGCGTGAACACGCCCAGGTCCTCCCCGCGCATGTGCGCGGCGCTGACGGCGGGGCGGGCGGCGAGGTGGCGGGCCTTGGCGGCGCCGCGCGCCGTGCCGAAGTGCCACTTTCCGTGCAGGAAGTGCCCGTCCACACCGCTGATCCGCGGCTCGCCCTTCGCCGTCACGGTGGACAGGGCGAGGGTGCACATGCCGGTCAGGATCCGGGTGACCTGCTCCGCGGTCAGGGTGTTCTCGGTGACGATCGAGCGGAGGTGCGAGGTGGAGCGGGAAAGGGAGGCTTCGAGGAGAGCCTGAAGCTCCTTGAGCTCCTCGGGCGTTTCGCGCATTGAGGTCCTTGTCTATCCGTGAGGCCCCGGTCCACGTCTACATCGGTGCCGACCGGTGAACCCATGATCGCTCTAAAACATGACGTCTTGTGTCATGTTTTTCATCCGTTCTGCGGACGCCGCCGGGCCGCCTGGCCAGCGTCCTTCCTTCGGACTTGTCCCCAGCCGCCCAGATTGGCGAGCGGTCGGTCAAGTCGTCTCGATGGGCGTTCTCCTCCCGAACGTGCCCCCAGCCACCAACTAGCGGCGCGCTCCTGCTCTCGGAAGTGCCGAGCTGGGGCTTCGCCTCTCAGTCGTGCGTGTTCTCGGAGGTCGTGGCCGTCTCCGCTTCCAAAAACACGATCTTTTCGGAAGTCCGGTGACCTGCGCAGATCGGCTCGCTTTGGGGTTAGGGACACGTTCGGGAGGAGGACGCCAACTCAGGTCGGGCTCGGCCAGGCGGCGACGCCGCTCGGCACGGCGGCCGGTGGCCACGGCTGCTTGGTCCAGGTCTTCTACGGTGCGGGCGAGCTCATCGGCGTCGTAGGCGATGCGGCGCAGCGCCGCCACCCGGGGCAGGTCGACGGCCCGGTGGCAGGAGTCCTCATCATCGGCCGGGCGCAGGTTCATCGCTGGCGGAAACCTGTTGGTGGCGAGGTGCTCCAGCCATCCGGCGCACTCCAGTAGCCAGCGCACCTCAGCGACGAGGCGCTCAGCGACGGTGTCGCGGCCGTCGAGTTCGTCGTCGTCGCTGCCGTGGTGCCTTCGCCGAGATCGACGCGCGCCACGACGACGTCGTCGCCCTCCTGCACATGCCGGTAGTTCACGTCACTTTCGGGATGGCGTAGCTCGGCAGGGAGAGCTTTCATCAGCCGCGGGGATCCATCCTGTAGCCGCGCACGCAGCCACGGCCCGTCAAACAGCGTGACCGGACCGACCTGCTTCGGGGGGTGACGAGCATGCGAACGAAAAGTCTCGTTTAGCGGGGCTCGGAGTAGGGGTTAGCGTGAACGGCCGCTTTAACGTGCTTACCTGCGGAATCGTGCTGCTCGGGACGTCGTCTGGGCCGCTTGCGGGTAACGGTTCGCGTGACCGTGCGCGGGATCAACGCCAGGAATGTCCGCAACGCCGCCGAATGGCGCGGAGCGTAAAGGCGGTAGCCGTGCGGCGAGCGCTCGGCCGGCGGCAGGATTCCCGCCTCCTCGTAGTTACGCGCCGCTTGGTGTGCAGGCCGTACTCGCGCACCAGATCGATGAGCCTCAATCATGCTTTGAAGGTATGCCATCATTAACAGGCGGAAAGGCCATCAAAGTTTACACTTTGGGTTCAAAGATACAGTCGAAGGCATGACAGTTTTGATCCGGGACGCCGCCCATCCCTTCACCGGCGGCGCCCTCGCTGCGCTCCTGTCTCCCGCCACCCGGCTGCTCGGCCTCGGCGAGCCCACCCACAGCGTCGAAGTCTTTCCCGAGCTGCGCAACGAACTCTTCCGCTACCTCGTCGAACACGAGGGCTACCGCTCGATCACTATGGAGAGCGACTGCCTGTCGGCCCTGGCCGCCGACGCGTACGTCACCGACGGCATCGGGACCCTCGACGACGCGATGAGCCTAGGCTTCAGCCACAGCCTCGGCGCCTCACCCGCCAACCGCGAGCTCGTGCGCTGGATGCGCGCCTACAACGAACAGCGTCCGCCGCACGAGCGGCTCCGCTTCTACGGCTTCGATGGCCCTCTGGAGATGACCGGTCCCGCCAGCCCCCGCCCAGCTTTGACCGCACTGCACGACTACCTCGCCGCCCACCTCGACCTGGCCTGGAGCCGCGAGACCCTCGACGATCTGCTCGGTTCCGACGAGCGCTGGACCAACCCGGCCGCCACCACGGATCCCACCCAGTCCGTCGGCCGCACCCCCGAGGCCAAGGAACTGCGCCTGGTCGCCGACGACCTGCGCGTGCTGCTCACCGCGCACGCCCCCCACCTGACGGCCGCCACCTCCCCCGACGACCGGTGGCGCGCCGACCTGTACGCCCGCACCGCGGCCGGGCTTCTGCGCTACCACGCCGGCATGGCCGACACCGCGGCCACCCGCGTCGGCACGCTGATGTGCCTGCGCGATGCGATGATGGCCGACAACCTCGACGCCCTCGTCGGCCGCGAGGCCCTACGCGGCCCCACCCTCGCCTATGCCCACAACCGCCACCTGCAGAAAGACAGGAGCCGCTGGCTGCTGCCGGAGGGCTGGGGCCCCCTGGCGGGCCGGACGCTGGAATGGTGGAGCGCCGGGGCGATCGTCGGCACACGCCTCGGCGACCAGTACGCCTTCGCCGCCACCACCTTCGGTACCCGCGGCTCCGACATCCCCCAGCCCGACACCCTCGAAGGGCTACTGTCGGCCCTCCCTGACGCCCGCGCCGTCATCGATCCCGTCCGCCTCACCGCGGCCCTCGACTGGAAGCCGACGCCCCGCATCCCGGTCGACCACGCTTACCTCCCCCTCGACCCGGCCACCACCGACCAGGCCGACGCCATCGTCTTCGTCAAGGAAATCTGAGCCACCCTATGGCCAGGGTGTCCACTCGCGACTGTTCCGTAAGAGGATCCCCGCCGGAACACCAACCGCCCGGACAACCGCCCCAGGTCAGGGTGTTCCGTATAGGTGTTCTGCGAGCTGTTCCGGTGAAGGGGGCTATGCGGAACACTTGAGGGGGTGAACGGAACCCGTGCCGGCTACGCCCGCTGCTCCACCGACGAGCAAGACGTCATCATCCAGACCGAGCAACTCTTGGCCCTCGGCGTACCCGAGGACCGGATCTAGGCCCCCACTCGGGTCCGCGTCACCAGCCGCAAAGTAGCGCTGAGCAGCCATTACTGCTCTGTGTGATCGCGAGGTTGGTCATCTCGGTGTCGAATAACGAGGGTCTGTCGACACTCGCGCCGGAAACCGCAAGGTCGCAGGTGGTGAGCGTCGAGAACCCGTGCCGAGAATCAATGTCGGTGAACGGTTCGGTGTGTGGATTCCGACAGGCACCGGTACGACGGCCTGACCTCGGGATACGCCCCTACTTTGCGGCCTATGACACCGGCCCGAGTGGGAGGCCATAACCGTGGACGGTTGACCTCATCGAGCGGACACTCGACGACCTGGCCGGTGAGATTATGCAGCTCAACCTTGTGCCTGAGCTCCAGAAACCGGAAGAACACCGTCAGAGCCGCCGCCCGCCCGGTGCGGGTGGAGGGCTTGGTATCCCGCAACACCTTGCCAAAGTAGACGTCGGCGTCTTCGGACTGCATCTCCCGCAGCGGTTGGCCGAACCAGTCCCGGATCAGCTCCAGATGATTGGCGTCGTTGCGGATGGTGCTGTCGGTCAGCCCGGCCGACGCGCGAGCCAGCACGAACCCCGTCAGGACGTCGGTCTCGAGGGCGGCAAGATCTTCTTCGCTGTTAGGGGCTCGGTGCTCGCGTAGATCTCGTACGACTCCCAGCGCCAACCCACACCCCCGACTTCACCGGCGCTGCTGTCTCGTCGCTCCTGTGACAGAAGCTTCACGGAGAGTGAAGTTGCTTCGGCATGCGGTGATCGATCCGGCAAACGGAAGAAGACGCAGTTTGCAGACAGCGAGCGTGCAAGGAGAGGAGGGTCCAGTGCCCTCAACTCAAGAACTGTTGCTTACCCGAATAGTGATCTGAACCTGGAACAGGCCCTTAGAGCGGGGAGCTTGGTAGATGCGGACGCAACGCGTCACCGCGGCCGCCTGCGGGACTTGGGCTTGCCGGTATGGTCCGTGTACTCCAGCCACCATTCCGCGATCACCAGGTTGACGACCCAGCTGAGCCAAACACCGGCGGCTCCGATCGCCATGATCATCGCCTGCTCGTCGCCGCCGTAGGCGGTGTCGACCCGCGGAAGCTGGACGGTGAGCAGCACAACGGCCCAGAGACGACTCACAACGATGGACGTGGTTAGCGCGAAGCTGCGGATCATCCACCTGCGGTGCTCGGGGAACCGCCGCTGCCGCGCCATCCGCCACCCGGCGAAACCGGTAATCAGCCACATCACGCCCAGCATGGTGTTCCCGGCGTTTCCCCCGAACCCCGTGTGGCCGAACGGGGCGACCCCGAGAACGGTGATGCCGGCGGGGAACACCCCGCCGAAGAAGTACGCCCGCCCCATCCAGCGGTGCACCTTGGGGTACGAGCGGCGGAACCACGGCCACACCTGGAAGCACCCCGCCAGCAGGGCCACCGTGCCGAAGATGATGTGCGCCACGAGCAGGGGATAGAAGAATGGGGGAGAATCGGACACTTCGACCCGTGATTGCGCCGGGTCGAAGGTGAGGTACGGCGGTACGGAATACACCACGAATGCGAGCATCACGATGAACAGTGGAATGATCCAGCCGAGCTGGCGCCGCCGCGGTGGCCGCGCCCTCGGGCGAGGAGGGGGCGACCCTGCCCCCTCCTCGTCGGGTACCGGGCCCGGTATTCCCAGTGTCGTGGCCACAGAAGGTCTCCTCATCGTCGTCGGGGCCGGCGCATCTTGCCCGCCCAATGCCGCCAGCCTCGCGGGGACGTGGCTGCGGGGCCAGAGTCGAACCGACTGCAGTCACCCGGGACACCCCCGGCGGAGACCCGGGACTCGCACGTGATGCACGGTCGGAACGGGGAACAAGAGGCCATCGCCCGGCTGCTCGCCGACGCGCGGGGCGGACACAGTGGGGTGCTGATCCTGCGCGGCGAAGCGGGGATCGGCAAGAGCTCGCTGCTGCGCCATGCCGTCGAGACCGCGGCCGCCGAGCCTATGCGGGTGCTCGCGTGCGCCGGGGTGGAGTCCGAGGTCGAGCACGCGTTCAGCGGGCTGCTCGGGCTGCTGCGGCCGGTGCTCGATCATCTCGACGCGTTGCCCGGCGTCCAGGCCGAGGCGTTGCGCGGCGCGCTCGGCATCACCGACTCCGCGGCCTCGGACTTCCTGGTCTCGGCGGCGGTGCTCACACTGCTCGCGGCAGTGGCGGCGGACCGTCCTTTGCTGGTCATGGTCGACGACGTGCAGTGGCTGGACCGCGCCTCCGCCTCCGCCCTGTTGTTCGCCGCCCGCCGACTGGCCGACGAGCCCGTCGCGATGCTGCTCGCCGTCCGTGATCCCGAGCCGCTGCCGGTCAACACGGCCGGGCTGACCGAACTGGTGCTGCACGGGCTGCCATCCGAAGACGCCGCGCGGCTGCTCGACGCGCACGGCTGGACGCTGCCCACCCGGCAACGCGACGCCCTCGTCGCGGCGACCGGCGGCAACCCGCTCGCGCTGATCGAGTTGGCCCGGCTCGACGACCTCGACCGGGCCATGCCCGACCTCGCCATGACCGGAACCCTGCCCGTGAGCGCCCGCGTCCGGGTAGCGTTCCTGCGCCAGGTCGGTGCCTTGCCCGCGGACGGCCGCGCGGCGCTGCTGGTGGCGGCCGCGGAGGAGACCGGGGACATCGGCACCGTCCTCGGGGCCGCCGCCCGGCTGGGCCTGCCGGCCGACGCCCTGGACCTGGCCGAGCGGATGGGGTTGGTGCAGCTCACCGGGGCCGAGATCCGCTTCCGGCATCCGCTGATCCGCTCCGCCGTCTACGCTGACGCCCCTTTCGACCGCCGCCGCGCCGCGCACCTGGCCATCGCCGCATACCTGAGCGTCGACGGAAAGGACGACCAGGCGACCTGGCACCGCGCCGTGGCCACGACCGCACCGGACGAGAAGATCGCCGACGCGCTGGAGCGCAGCGCCGATGCCGCCCGGCGGCGCGGCGGCGCGGCGGCGGCTATCTCCGTCCTGCAGCAGGCCGCGCGGCTCAGCGAGTCGCCCGCCGACCGCCGCCGCAGGACGGTGACCGCCGCGTTCCTGGCGCTGGACGCCGGCCGGCCCGCCCTGGCCCGGAGGCTCGTCGACCAGGTCATGGCCGAGCCCGTGCCCGCCGTGACATTGGCCCAACTCAACGGGACCATCGAGCTGTACAGCGGGGACCCCGCGATCGCCTACGCACACTTGATGCGGTGCGCCGAGCTCATGGCGCCCAACGAACCCGAGGAGGCCGCCTGGACCCTCACACTTGCGGCGGGATCGGCGCTGCACGCCGGAGACATGGAGGCGACGCTGCTGGCGACCCTGCGTATCACCGATCTGGACTGCGCACCGGCGACGCTCCGCGCCGCCAAAGGTCTTCTCGAGGGCTCCGAGGGCGTCATCACCGGCGCCGAGCTGTGGGAACTGCCGGGTGCTCTGGCCCAGGCCCAGGGCCGGAACGGGGGCGGTGAGCGGCCGTGGATGTGGGCGACCGTGATCGGCTGGATGGGGCCCGACGACCACCAGGCCCTCCGGCTAGCCGAAGCCACCGGCCGCCGGGTCCGCGCCGCAGGCTCTCCCGCGCTCCTGACCGAGGTGCTGTTCTACCACGCCGACATTGAGTTCCGGCTCGGGCGCTGGCTGGAAGGGGCCGCGCATGCCGAGGAGGGCCTGCGGTTCGGCTACGAGACCGGCCAGCAGGGATGGACAGCCAATTTCCTCGCCCAGTTGGCCCGGTTCGCCGCAGTGCGCGGCGAGGCGGCGGAATGCCGCAGGTATGCCCGGCAGGCGCTGGAGATCGCGCTCCCGCTGCGCGAGCGCGTCGCCGCGGCGATGGCGACCGGCGCCCTGGGTCTGCTGGCGCTGGGGGAGGGCGCGTCCGGGGAGGCGTTCGCGGAGCTGATGCGCCTGGTCGACCGGGGTTCGCCTCGATCCAATGATTTCGTCGCCTTCGCGATGCTCCCGGACCTGATCGAGGCCGCCGTGGGTGCCGGGGACCCGGAGCCGGCCCAGCGGGTCGCCGCGGCCATGGAACCTCGGACTGGCGGTATCCGCGGGCCCGCCGCCCTGGCCCGGAAGCACCGCTGCCGCGCGATTCTGGCGGACGACGCCCAGGCCGAGTCGCACTACCGGAGCGCGCTGGCGAGCAGCGGACTCGACCAGCGCCCCTTCGACCGGGCGCGGACCGAACTCCTCTACGGCGAGTGGCTGCGCCGCAACCTCCGTAGGGCGGAGGCCCAGTCGATGCTGAGGGCCGCAGGCGAGGCGTTCGACGCGCTGGGAGCGGCACCGTGGACACGGCGCGCGGTCGCCCAGTTCCGCGCGGCCGGCGGCGCCGTACCCCGCAAGAGCAGGGCGGTCGCCGTGCTGCTCAGCCCGCAGGAGTTGGAGGTGTCCAGGTTGGCGTCCGAGGGGCTGAGCAACCGCGAGATCGGCAGCCGGATGCACCTCAGCCCGCGGACGGTGGGCTCGCACCTGTATCGGGCGTTTCCCAAACTCGGGATATCCACGCGCGCTGAGCTTCGCGGCCTCGACCTTGACCTCGACCTCGGCTGACGAGGGCGCGACCGGTGGCGGAGTCCGGGTAGTAATCGCCGCAAAGGCAACGTATATGCTGGTCAGACCCTCGGCGAACGACCTTCCAAGGCCAACCTTGGAAGAGCTCCTGGCCGGTATTTACGTTGGAAACTCGTTGGGTACCACCGGAATCCAAGACCATGGACCTCCGCTATTTCCTGGAGTTCTACGCGCCACGCATCACCGCGGGCAACCACGAGGGGGACGTTGACCGAATCTCCATGGGCGTGGCGAGCGTGGAACACGTGCTGCGCATCACACAGGCATCCGGCGTTGATGACTCACTTCCCGCCGCAGTCCTGAAGATCTTCCGCCAAGGCGTCACCGCCGGCCACAGCCAGAACAGCCTCACGAGCTTGATCGGCGTGCTGAAGCGGCGCTGATGTATCACCGATCCAGCCCCAGGAGAGGGCCTCGACGCTTCCATGTGCGCTTGCCTGCTCGTCGGACGGGGCCGTCATCTTGACCTGGCCGATGTAGTGCTCCGTTCCTCAAAGCAGGTAGATAAAACGACGTCGGCGCTGACGAGGCTCGGGGGCCGGGCGACCCCAGGTCCAGGGGCGGGCGAGGGTGTTGAGCTGGGTGGTCGCCACAGCGGTGGCGTAGGCGATCTCGTCGGGGTCGGCGAAGGTCTGCCCGGCCAGGGCCTGGCGGCGGAAGATGCGCCACCAGGCTTCCTGCAGGTTGAGCCGGCAGGCCCCCTTGGGGATGAACACCTGCTGAATCCGCGGGTGCTCGGTGAGCCATTCGCGGGTGGAGACGCTGTTGTGGCTGGACAGGTTGTCGATGATCACCACAATTGAGCCGGCCGGGTTGGCCTTCTCCAGCAGGGCCAGGAAGCGCTGCCAGCCGATACTGTTGCGCGATGCGGCGGTCATGGTGACTGTGTGACCGTCAGCGATGCGCAGGCCACCGTACACCCAGGTCTTCTCCGGCCCGCGACTGTATTCCAGACTGACCTTGATCCGTCGGCCGTCGGTGCTCCAGCTGGCGCACCAGCCTGTGGTGCCCTCACATCAGAGCAGGTTAGAGGCATATCCGTTGGGTTTTCCGCGATTACTACCGGGACCCCCATTCGGGGGTCCTCCTTCGGTAGCGGGGGTGGACCGGCCAGGGCGGGAACGAAGGCGCCGGCGGTGCGGCCCGGTAGGGCCGTCCCTACCATTCTCGGCAAGCTCGGCAAGCCCACGGGCCGGTTGCTGAAGGCGATCAGGGAGAACGACACGACGTGCCGCGACCTGCGCGCCGGGGCGCCGGTGCGGCTCTTCGCCGCCGCCGGTGACCGCGACGTGGTTCTCGCCAACTCCGCGAGCTGCCTGAAGGATCTGCGGGCGCGGCACGTCGACGCGACCCTCACGGAGGTGGGCGACGTGAACCACTTCACCTCGCTCAGGCTCTCGCTGCCCAAGGTGCTGGCCTGGTTCCAGCAGAGGTCCGGCACCGCTGCCGGCTGAACAGCCGGCAGGCGGTGCTTACGGGTCGCCATCCGTGGCAACCCGGCGGGGGAAACCGCTCCCCTGCGGCCGTCGAGCGGTTCGAGATCGAGGGCGAGAAGATGACGTTCGGTGCCCAGCGCGCCGCAGCGGGGTTCCCCGCCGCGAGCACCGCGCGGGCCCCGGCGTTCCTGACTCAAGTGGGTTGGTGGTCATCTCGCCCAAGCTTGCCAGCGGTCAACGGTGAGGTGGCGCAGGGCGACCTGTTTGTCGTCGTCGGTGGGTTGGCTGTAGACGCGCAGCGTGTCGAGGCGGGCGTGGCCAGCCGGTTCGGCCATGGTGACGAGGTCTTCGCCGCCGCGAATCAGCTGGGTGACGAAGGTGTGCCGGCCGATGTGGGCGGTGGTGGAGTCTTCCAGCCCGGCGGCCTGGGCGATGGCGCTGAATACGGTGGAGGCGGCGCGGGCGGACAGGCGGCCGCCCCGGCGGTTGAGGAACAGGGCCTTGCCGGTGGCGGCGCCCGGCCAGGTGCGGCGCTCGTCCAGCCAGTCGAGCAGGGGCTGGCGCAGCTGGGGGTGGGCGGGCACCTCGCGCACTTTGCCGCCCTTGCCCTACACGATCAGCACGCCCTTGCGGGCGGAGATGCGGACGTCGGGCACGTCCAGGGCGATGGCGTCGCCGATGCGCAGGCCAGCGTAGAAGGGCAGCAGGGCCAGGGCGCGGTCGCGGGGTGCGGCCAGTCCTCGATGGCGCGCAGCCAGCGAATCCGGGCGGGGACGTTCATCGCTTTGGGCGCTGTTTGGGGATGTCCTCGCGGGCGATGTCGGCCTTGCCCAGGCCGCGCCGGACATGGAAGTCGTCGAGGGCGGCCAGGATGTTGTTGACGTGGCGCACCGAGCGTTTAGGGCCCCTCCCGAACGTGACCCCAGACAAAAGTACTTCCCGGAGTTGAACCCCGGCGAGTGGGGCTGGAAGAACTGAAACACGACCGCGTCTGAAGTCGTCGGCGCTGGGAGTGTTTCGCCGCTTTCGGAAACCGCCGGGAGTCGTGCACGGATTCTTCGTCGATCCCAGGCTCGCCTACGTCGCCGGATAGCCACGATCAGTCCAGGTATTAGCAGCTTCGGGAGTCCTGGGCCTTCGCTGCTGGAACAGGGCGGCCACACCACCACCCTCTCCGCGACGCGGTACTCCAGCGCCGCCGATCCGGGGGCCTGATGGTGACGGGTTTCTCGGTCAGCCGCCGATGTCAATGTTCAGATATATGGCTATTTGTCGACCTTGTGACCTATTTGGTCCCGTCTCGTAATAGATGACCAGAATGAGTCGATAGTTTCGCTTCCCTTCAGTCCCTTCATGCACACCGTTCACTCGCCCGCTCCAGTGTGTCCGCCCGAAGGGCAAACCGCTCGATCGGTGCTTGTCGGAATAGAAGGGACTGCACCTGATGCAGCCAATGGCAGCGCGAAAGTTACTGGGTGGCCTGGGGAGCCGACGGCGTTTCGCCGCAGCCGGCGCAATCGCGGTGCTGCTGGTGAGCAGCCTTGTGACGGCGGCCTACGCCGACCCGGGACCGGGGGAACAGAATCGGGGACGGCCTAGCCCGACGCCGACGAGCTCGCAGATCCCTCCGACGCTCACCCCCGCCAACGGTTCGTACCTCGTAGGCACGGCGAAGGTCGCGGCGGTCCCGGCCGCGGCCGGTGACAGTGTCACGAAACTCGCCATCGACGACACCGCACTCGACGCCACCCGGACGGTGGGCGTCTCCAAGCTCAGCTTCGACGTCGGCTCGAACTCGACGGAGGCGCAGTACCACAGCTACGTGCTCGTCAACGGCGGGTACCGCAGCGACATCGGCGACCATGTGAACGAGCGGGCGACCATCGAGATCCCGAACGAGCACCTCGTCAGGGGAGAGAACACCGTCGAGATCGTCGTCGGTACGATCCAGTCCTCATGCGGCCTCAACTACGACGACTTCGTGCTGTCCGATGTGGGCCTCGAACTGCTCGGTGAGGTCGCGGACGGCGAGGAGAACCCCTATACCCTCTCCTTCGGCGACGGCAGCTGCGGCACGAACTCCTCGCTGCTGAAGCGCGCCACGCTCAAGTTCTTCGTCCAGTCCGACCCGCAGGGCACCACGGGTCTCACCGCGGACGTGGACACGACGGAGCTGGCCAACGGCGAGCACGTCATCACCGCCACGACCGCGGCCGGGGCGACCGTCAAGAACACCGTGACCGTGAACAACGCACCGGCCGGGGCACCGTGGCTGCTGCCCGTGGACGGCACGCTCGTGGCGGGCACCAAGCCGGTCTTCGCGACGGTCCCGGCCGGCGGCGAGGGCGGCGTCGCGTCCCTGACCGTAGACGGCGGCAAGCCTGCCACGAAGGCCACGCTCGGCAACGGCGCCGCGAAGTTCAGCTTCGACGTGGGATCGGACTCGATCGACGACAAGTTCGACAACTTCCTGCTCGTCAACGGCAAACGCATCGACCTGGGCGGCTCCTGGGTGAGCCGGCGCGTGACCATCGCGGTTCCGGCCCGGTTCCTGGTGCCCGGCGACAACACGATCAAGGTCGTCACCGGTGACTTCAAGGAGTCCTGCGGCAACAACCGCGACGATTTCACGATCGCCAACCTGGACCTCGCCCTTGACGGCGCCACCGTGACCGGCCAGGACGTCAAGCCGTCGTACGACATGGGCGACGGCGACTGTGGCAGCAGCCAGACCCTCTTTCGCGAGGTCGAGTTGCGCTACACGATCGACGCCCCGGCGGTGAACGTCATCGAGACGCTCGGCTCGGGTAACGCCACTCTCAGCTTCAACGTGGGCAGCAACTCGATCGAGGCGCGCTACCAGAACTTCGTCCTCGTCAACGGCCAGAAGGTCGTACTCGACGGCGACTTCGTGAGCCGGCGCGTCGACCTCACGATTCCGAACGAGTACCTCGTGCCCGGCTGGAACACGATCGACTTCGTGACCGGCACCTTCCCGACGTCGTGTGGCAACAACCGCGACGACTTCGCGATCTCGAACATCGTCCTGACCCCGGTGCGGGGCACGGCGACCGGCCAGATGCTCAAGACCTCGTACGGCATGGGCGACGGCAACTGCGGCGACAACGTGAACCCGCTGACCGAGATCGACCTCGAATTCCTGGTGGACGCGCCGGCCCGCGGCCTGCGCGCAGACCTCGACACCACCGCCATCAAGGACGGCAAGCACACCCTCGCCGCGGCGTCGACCACGGGCGAGGTCGCCACCCGCCTGTTGATCACCGACAACTCGGCGCCGACGGTCGCCAAGAGCGTCCCGGCCGCGGGTGAGAAGATCAACGCCTCGGTCGTGCTGGACGTCAAGCTCGAGGACGCCTCCGGCGTCGTGTCCGGGCCGGACGTCAAACTCGACGGCCGGCCGATCGAACTGGGCGCCCAGGTGGGCCCGGGCCTGCACGCCGGTAAGCACACCCTGGCGGTGACCGGCACAGATGGGCTCGGCAACACCACGAGCCGCGAGATCGTGTTCGAATCCGCGGGCATCCCGGACGTCCCCACCGAGCTGACCCCGGCGTTGGGGGCCGTCGGGGTGTCGGATCCCGTCACCCTCTCGGCGAAGGTGGCCGAACCTGATGGCGGCCAGGTGACGGCGACGTTCTCCGAGGCCGAGATCCTGACGCCGAACCAGGTGTTCCAGGGCACGGCCAGGTCCGTCCCCACGACCCTGAAGGTCCCGGGCGAGAGGAAGGTCAAGGCCGAAGGGCTCGAACCCGCCGATGGCAGGACGCTCGACGCGCCCGCCGGCCAGGACGTCACCTACCAGCGGTACGACGTCCAGGTGAAGGGGCACGCGGACTCCCCGGTCCTGCGCTGGGAGGGCGTCATCGACCCCGAGCGCCTGGCCTCGCTGCGGGCGTGGAACACGAGGACCAAGGCATGGGATCTGCTGACGAGCGCCCGTGGCGCCGCCGAGGGCAAGACCGTTCTCACGGCCGTCGTCGATGGGGACCACATCGACAAGCAGCAGGTTCACGTCATGGTGACGGGCGAGGACCCGTTCGCCGACGACATCGAGCCCGGTGACCCGAACGGTTTCGCCGACCCCGCCTCCTACGACTTCTCGATCGTCCACTTCACCGACACGCAGTACATCTCCGAGGGCGCGGTGGAGCAGGAGAGTGCCGAGGAGCGCGCGGTGTGGGAGTCCGCCTACGCCGGCATCGTCGACTGGATCGGCGCGAACAAGGACCAGCGCAAGATCTCGTACGTCGCGCACACCGGCGACATCATCGAGAACAACATCCGCAAGCCCGCCGACGAGGCCATGCAGCAGCAGGTCGTCGGCGAGTTCGAGGTGTCCTCAAGGCAGCAGCGCGTGCTGGACGACGCGGACATCCCGAACGGCGTGATCGCCGGCAACCACGACAACCAGTCGGGCACCGAGAACGGGCCGGACGCGATCTACAACAAGTACTACGGCCCCAGCCGGTATCAGGAGGCGTCACAGGGCTGGCAGCACGCCAACTACGGCGGGCCGTGGAGGGAAGGCGACAACCAGAACCACTACGACCTGTTCTCCGCGGGCGGGCTGGACTTCGTCGTGGTCGGCCTGTCGTACGGTGTGACGAGGGAGGAGGCCGAATGGGCCGACTCCATCTTCAAGAAGTTCCCCGACCGCAACGGCATCCTGCTCTCGCACGACTACATCGTGCCGAGCACCAACCCCGACGGGCGTGGCGCTGGATTCTCCGCCCCCGACGGCTCGATGCTCTACAAGACGGTGGTTGAGAAGAACTCGAACGTCTTCCTCATCCTGGCCGGACACGAGCACGGCGTGGGCACCAACGTGAAGCCGAAGGTCGGCCAGGTCGGCAAGGGCGTGGTCGAACTTCTGGCGGACTACCAGTTCTACACGGTGTCGGCCGACCGGCTCGGGCTCACCGAGATCGGCGGGTACAACCCGACGGACCAGCTCCAGTTCGGCGCGAGCTTCTTCCGGCTGCTGCAGTTCGACGTCGAGCGAGCGGAGCTGACCGTGGACACCTACTCCCCGCTGCTCAACGACTTCGGCGCCACCGAGTTCGACCCGCTGCGCCGCTACAACGGGCACGAGGACAACATGGTGCTGCCGGTCGATCTCACCTCCCGCACGACGAGCTTCCAGACCGACTCGCTGGCGCTCTACAAGCCCACCCGGGTCGTCGGCAGGAGCAAGGTCGCGTCGGGTCAGGTCGCCTCGGTGACCTGGGACCGTCTCAAGGACGACACGGCCTACGCCTGGTTCGTCACGGCACGCTCCGCCGGCGGCGGCGTGACCGCCTCCGAGCCGAGCGTCTTCGTCACGAAGGACGAGCGCGGCCGTCCCGGCAAGTGGGGACCTGACTCGCCCATGTACCACTGGTTCCGCCGCTGACCCATCACCGCCGCCCCGGACCGGGTCCGGGGCGGCATTCACCGTAATTGCAGTGTGGAGGCCTCGTCGTTCACGGCGGGAGGAAACGCGGGAAAACGGTGCCGTCCGGTGGCGGTGAGTGACAGACTCGGTGCGTGCTGGTGACGGAGCTGTTGAAACTCGCGCCCTCCCCCGAACAGGGGCAGGCTTTACTGGCGACGATGCGTGCCTGTAACGCCGCCGCGACCAGGGCCGCCGAGGTCGCGTTCGCGCACCGCACCGCGAACAAGATCGCCCTGCAAAGGCTCGTCTACACCGAGCTGCGTCACGAGTTCGGGCTGTCGGCGCAGATGGCCGTCCGTTCCATCGCCAAGGCCTGCGAGGCCTACAAACGTGACAAGACCATCAAACCGGTCTTTCGGGAGTTGGGGGCGGTCGCCTACGACCCGCGCATCCTCACCTGGAAAGGCTCTGATGCGGTCAGTCTCCTCTGTGTTTCGTGCGGGCTCGCTGGTCCCGCGGACTACTTCGCGGCGATCAACATCGGTCGCCGGGCAGTGTGTCACGCTGCCGACGACGCGGCCTGAACCGTACCCGCCAGGTACGGCGAGGAGTTGCAAGCTCGGTTCCTTCAGGGCCGAGAAGTTGACTCATCCCCGATCTGGAGAGACGAGACATGTCCTGCAGGCGCTGGCTGTTCGCCGTCGTCCCCGCCGTCATTCTCGGCGGTGTGTCGGCCACCCCACCACCCGGTTCGCCGACGGCCCCACTCACCTGGTTGTGACGCCGCAAACGCCACTCGCCGCAGTCAGGTCCCGCCGCGGATCAGTCGATCTGCATGACGACGGCCTTCGGCTCGGTGAAGAACTCGCGGCTGAAGGTGCCGCCCTCGCGCCCGACACCTGAGTCGCCCGCCCCGCCGAACGGGGCGCGCAGGTCGCGGACGAAGAAGCAGTTCACCCAGACGGTCCCGGCCCGCAGGCGGGCGGAGACTCGGTGCGCCCGGGACAGGTTCTCGGTGAACAGCATCGCGTTGAGCCCGTAGCGCGTGTCGTTCATCAGCGTCACGACCTCGTCCTCGGTGTCGAACGGCGTCACCGTGACGACCGGGCCGAAGATCTCCTCGCGCTGGTGGCGGCCGGTGGCGGGCATGCCGGTGATCACCGTGGGACGGACGAACCAGCCGTCGCCGAGGCCGCCGGAGCGGATGGAACCGCCCTCCTCGGCGACGGTCTCGACGTAGCCGCGCACCTTGCGGTAATGGGTCTCCGAGGCCAGCGGGCCGAGTTGGGTGGAGTCCAGCTTGGGGTCGCCCAGGCACATCGCCTCGGCCGCGGCGGTGAAGCGGGCGATGAACTCGTCGAACACCGGACGCTGGACGTACAGACGCGAACCCGCCAGGCACACCTGCCCGGCGTTGGTGAAGATCGCCTTGATGGACCAGCTCACCGCGTTGTCGAGGTCGGCGTCGGCGAAGACCGCGTTGCCGCCCTTGCCGCCGAGCTCCAGGCTGACCGGCACGAGGTGCCCCGCCGCCGCGGCCGAGATGACCCGGCCGGTCGCGGACTCGCCGGTGAACGTGATCCGGTCGATCCCAGGGTGCTCGGTGAGCGCCTGCCCGGCGGAGTCCGGGCCGTGGCCGTGGACGACGTTGAGCACCCCGGGCGGCAGGCCCGCCTCCAGCGCGAGCCTGGCGAGGATGGTGGCGGAGGCGGGGGTGTCCTCGGCGGGCTTGAGCACGACCGTGTTGCCCCAGGCCAGTGCGGGCGCGATCTTCCAGGTCTCCAGCATCAGCGGGAAGTTCCACGGGGCGATGGCGGCGGCGACCCCGACGGGCTCGTAGCGGGTGTAGGCGTGGTGGCCGGAGTCCATCGGCAGCGTCTCGGCCGTGGTCAGCCGGGCGTGGTCGGCGAAGAAGCGGAAGTTGTCGGCGGCGCGGGGCACATCGTTGCCGCGGCTCTGGGTGATCGGCTTGCCCATGTCGCGGGTGTCGGCCAGGCCGAGCTCGTCGGCGTGCTCGAGGATGAGGTCGGCGAGGCGATGCAGCAGCCTGCCGCGCTCGGCGCGGCCCATGCGCGGCCACGGCCCCTCGTCGAATGCCCGCCGCGCCGCCGCCACGGCCCGCTCCACCTCGGCCGCGCCGCCGAGCGCGACCTCTGCCCACGGCTCGCGGGTGTAGGGGTCGACGCTGGTGAACGTCTCGCCGCCGGAGGACTTCACTTCAGCACCGTCGATCACGTGTCCGAAGAATTCCATGTCAATCACCTTTGTTGATCTCGTCGCGTTCGGCGAGCGTCTGGTCTCCGGCCGCCCAGTGGGTGCGCGGCACCTCGCGTACGATCACCCGGATGCTCTGAGCAGGGGCGCCGAGCGAGCGCTCGACGGCGGCGTGCACCTCGTGGATGAGCGCCCGGATCGCGCCGGGTTCGCGGCCCTCGGCCAAGGTCACCTCGACCAGCGGCATGTCACACCCCCGCCACGGACACGGAGCCGAGGCCGCTGAAGCGCAGGGTCACCGACGAGCCGCGCTGGAGCGGCATCGCGCCGGTCATCTCGCTCGTCAGCGGCGCGTGCTGCGACCGGTAGGCGGTGGCCGGGTCCGGACCCGGCCGTTCTTCGGTGGTGGGGCCGTGGTCGGCGCGGTTCCGCCCGGCCTCCAGCAGCACCTCGGCGGTGCGTTCTATGGTCCATTCACTCATGCGATCGATCACTTTCCGATGGCCGCCGTTTCGGCCGGGTGAGGCGCGGGGGAGTAGGGGAGAGGGCTCAGCTCTGGCCGAGAGGGCGGCGGATCTGAGGTTGGCTGTGGACGCGGCGTGTGGGGCCCTGCCACATGTCGATCGAGCCCGGCTCGGCCGGGTCGAAGTAGCGGGGCCGCCAGGCGTCCTCGTCGGTGATGAGCCGCACGCCCCAGGAATACTCGTACGTGATCCCCTCCGGCCCCTTGAAGTAGACGAACACCGCCGTCGACTGCGGATGGCGGCCGGGGCCCATCTCGATCTCGACCCCGTTGGCCTCCAGGAAGTGACAGTTGCGCATCAACGCGTCGAGCGAGTCGACCTGGAAGTTGATGTGACACAGCCCCGGCTGGCTGCCCTGGAACACGGCCAGCTTGTGGTGGACCTGGTCGATGCGCATGAGACAGGCCCAGTCGCCGATCCAGTCCGACACGCGGGCGTTGAACAGGCCGGACCAGAAGCGGTACGCCTCGCGCACGTCCGGGGCGTCCAGGCACAGGTGCCCGAACTCGGTGATGCCGGCCTCGCGTCCGTAGCGGACCGGTGCGGTTAGCGCCACCTGGTCGATCACCAGGTCGATGCGGTTGCCGAACGGGTCGTCGAACGACAGGAAGTCCCGGACCCGGCGTGAGTTGGCCTCCTTGGCGTCGCCCCGTACGACGGTGACGCCGGCCTTCTCCAACTCGGTCTCGGCGGCGGCGAGCGCGTCCTCGTCCCGGACGGTGAACCCGGAGCTGATGACCCCGGACTCCCCCTCGACCAGGGCAAGGCAGTGGTGGCGCTGGTCGGCGCGCAGGTAGGCGACGCCGTCCTCTTGGGCGGTGAGCTCCAGGCCGACGATGTCCACGGCGAACCGTATGGCGGCGTCCAGGTCGGCGGCGCCGGACCGGACGTAGGCGATGTCGTCGAGCTCGATCATGACAACTCCCGGAGATAGGACCAGATGCGGTTGGACAACTCGGATCGCACGGCCCGCCACGCCTCCTGCTCGGCGGGCGTGAGGGGGGTGGGGGTGCCGGAGGCGGTGGCGGTGGCGTTCATGCGGGCGGAGGCCTCCAGCACCCACATGAGGGCGACGGCCTGGCCGACGCTTTCGCCGACGGTCACGGCGCCGTTGCCCCGCATGATCAGGGCAGGCGCCTCACCCAGGCGCTCGGCCAGCGCCCGCCCGCGCGTGCGGTCGCGCACCAGCGTCGCGTCGTCGAACACGGGCACCTCGGGCCCGAGGAACGCCCCCTGCCCGTGCAGCGGCAGGATCGGCACCCCCGCCGAGGCCAGAGCCGTGGCAGTGGGCGGCTGTGCCCGGCAGATCGCCCGCACGCCGGGTCGCGCCCGGAAGATCTCCAGGTGGATCCACGCCTCGCGCGGCGTGCCGTCGGGCAGGTCGGTGGCATCCAGCGGGACCTCGGCGTGCTGCGTGTCAGGCCCGAGCGTCCCGAGCGGCACCGGCGGGGTCATCAGCAGCCGATCGTCCCCGACTCGTAACGACACGTGCCCGAACGCGGTGACCAGCCCGGCTGCTGCCAGCGCCCGCCCGGCGTCCGCCAGCCCTGTGTTCACACCAGTACCTCTCTGCCCGTGCGCATCTACAAAAACAGGCAGGACAATACATGTATATTTGTACATGTTCTAGGGCAAGTTGGACGCCCCTATGCTGAGGGCATGTCGCTTCAGCACGCACTGCTCGGCGTCCTGGAGGCGCGCCCGATGAATGGGTACGAACTGACCCGCTTTTTCGATGCCGCCCCGCGCTGGGTGTGGTCCGCGCCGCAGAGCCAGATCTATCCGACGCTTCGCCAGATGGAGCAGGCCGGGCTCATCGAAGGTCAGAAGGAGATCCGTGGCACGCGGCTGAAGCGGACGGTGTACTCGATCACCGAGCGCGGGCTTGAGGAGCTGAGGACCTGGCTGGGCACCGGCCACGCCCTGGCTCCGGTGCGCGACTCGTTCTTCCTGCAGGCACTCTTCTTCGACATGATCGACGCGGATCGGGCCGCGTCCGTGCTCAAGGCGTACATCGCCGAGCAGGAGCAGCTGATCACGGAGTGGCGCGCGCACCGGGAAGCGCTGCTGGCCAAGGACACCGACCTGCTCAAGGAGCGGCTGAAGAACCGCCCGCCGGCCGAGCACGACCGCATCGCCGGGCTGAAGGCGCACGTCTTCACGGGCCAGATCGCCGTCGCCCAGGCCCGCGCCGACTGGGCCCGCGAAAGCCTCCGCCTCCTCGCGGAAGGCGTCTGACCGAGCGAGGGACGCCCGGACGGCCGCAGCGGAGCCGGAAGACTACTGTCACCGGCTACGCGCGTTGACGTTCGCGCAGGTAAGCGCGGCTATTTGCAGGTCCCTCCAGCGGTCGTGGTCGTCGTGGTGGTCTTGGCAGTCATGCCCCCAACCTGGCCGGGCGGCGGCGCGTAGCGAGGCCGGGCTGAGGCTGGCCCTGACAGGGCGACGATGAGCGCGCCGGGGGCCGGTAGGTTGCGGGTGTGAGCGACAACGAGCTGGGCGCGTTCCTGCGGAGCCGCCGGGAGGCCATCAGTCCCGCCGACGTAGGGCTCCCCGCCGGGTTCCGGCGGCGGACCCCCGGGTTGCGCCGCGCCGAGCTGGCCACGCTCGCGGGGATCAGCATGGAGTACCTCGCACGGCTGGAGCAGGGGCGCGACCGGCATCCGTCCCCGCAGGTGCTCGGCGCGCTCGCCGACGCCCTGCGGATGTCCACCGACGAACGTTTCCACCTCAGGCTCTTGGCGAAGGCGACCGAAGGCGGCAGCGTGTTCGTCTGCCCTTCGGCGCAGCCGCCGGTCGTGTCCGTCCGGCCGACGGTGCGGGCGCTGCTGGACAAGCTGGAACCCGCCCCGGCGGTGCTGATCAACCGGATGACACAGGTGCTCGCGTACACCACAGGCTTCGAGCGCCTGGCCCGGCCCACCGGCCTCCTGGACGCGGCCGAGCCCAGTTTCGTACGATTCGTGTTCACCGGTCCGCGCGCCCGCGACATCTACCCCGACTGGGACGCCGTCGCGACCCAGCAGGTCGCCACCCTCAAGTGCGCGGCCGGTCTCGCCGACCCGCACGTGGCGGCCCTCACCGACGAGCTCACCGTCACGGCCGGCGGACCCTTCGCCGAGCGGCTCACGACGCCGGGCGTCCCCGAGCGGGCAGGTGTCCAGCGCTGGGCGCGTCCGCAGGCCGGGGAACTGCGCCTCGCGTACGAGGCCCTCGAACTCGCCGACGACCAGCGCCTGATCGCCTACCTTCCGGCGGACGAGGCGTCGTCGGCCGCGCTCGATCGCCTGGCCGGCCGCCACCCCGGCACGCTCCGCGTCGTCAACGGCTGACCGCAGAAGGCCGCCTGCCGGGGCCGGCCTGTCCTCCTGGTGAGCTCGGCACTCGGGGTGGGTGCCATGAAGCGGAAAGTGGCTCTGTGTAATCGCTTGCCGGTGTCAGCAGGCCTTCGTCTGGCGACCCTCCGCCGGATATGACGATCACCGGCACTGTTATCTTGATCAACTTTGAGCGAGAGGCGAAACCGACACATGACATCGAGTACCTTCCGCATTGGGGGCACGATCGACGTACGGCGGCTCGGTTTCGGGGCCATGCAACTGCCGACCGAACCCGGACCGGCTCGGGAAGCAGCCATCGCTGTGGCCCGACGAGCCGTCGACCTGGGCGTCACACTGATCGACACCGCGCACCTGTACGGGTGGGGCGCCAACGAGGAGCTCCTCGCCGAGGCGCTGCACCCCTATCCGGACGACCTGCTCATCGCGACGAAGGTCGGGATCGCGCCGCCGAACCCCCCGCACGATGCGGCGATCTGCGGCCGGCCGGACTTCCTGCGGTATCAGGTCGAGCAGGGCCTGCGCCGGCTTCGCGTCGAACGGCTCGAACTGCTCCAGTTGCATCGCATCGATCCGGAGGTGCCGCTCGCCGACCAGCTGGGGGCGCTGCGCGAGCTCCAGACCGAGGGCAAGATCGGCCTCATCGGACTGTCCGAGGTCACCGTCGCCGAGCTTGAGGAGGCGCGGCAGATCATCGACGTCGCGAGCGTGCAGAACCGCTACAGCATGCTCGATCGCGAGCACGAGGCCGTGCTCGAGGCCTGTGCCGCGGCGGGGATCGCCTTCCTGCCCTGGCGGCCCGTCCACCCCGCGGTATCGGCGGCGACGGCCGAGATCGCCGCCGTGGCGGCCGAACTCGGCGCCACCGCGGCGCAGGTCGCGCTGGCGTGGCTGCTCCACCGCTCACCGGTCGTGCTGCCGATTCCGGGCACCGCCACCATCGACCACCTGCGGGAGAACGTCGCCGCGGCGAACCTGCGGCTGAGCGGCGATCAGCGGCGGCGACTCGATCGGCTCCGGCCGCGATGAGTCACCCGCCGTCGCCACGCTACCCCGAGGTCAAGCTCTGCACCCCGGGCAGAAAGAGCTGTGAGTAGAAGATCGCCACCGGGTCCTCCACCACCAGGTGCGCCGGCCGCGAGCAGCCGCGACCGATTGCCGGTCCGGTCCACGCCGACGATCTCCTGGTGCCAGTCGGCGCCTACCTTGCGCAACCCGACTGGGTAATTCCGGCTGCCGTATACGGCTGAAGGTGTACGGGCGATGTCTCTTCCGCCGGAAGGCCCCGGGACTCGGGCTCACCCGGATCGCGATCCCGGCGATTCGCGGGCCGACGGTGGAAGTGATGCACGGCCGGACATCTACGACGGCCGGTAGCATTGAGTGATCCGCTGGTAGATGGGAGTCTCACCTGATGCGTGGTCTGGGAGACCTGGAGTCCACGGTCATGGAGCGCCTGTGGTCGTATCACCGGCCGGCGTCGGTCAGGGACGTGCTCGAAGATCTTCGTCGTGAGCGGGACATCGCCTACACGACCGTCATGACGGTGATGGACAAGCTGCACAAGAAAGGCCTGCTCCGCAGGAAGCCGATCGGCCGGGCGTATGTCTACGAGACGGTGGCCAGCAAGGAGGCCTACACCGCCGAGTTGATGCGCAGCAGTCTCGCCTCCAGCGGAAACCAGGCGGCCACGCTGGTGCACTTCCTGGAGCGGCTGACCCCCGAGGAGGCGACCGCGCTGGAGGCCGCCCTGAAGGTGTATCCGCCCGGGGGGCGCACATGATGGCCGCGGCCGTCCTGGCCCTGTACGCGGTGGTCGCGGTGGTCGTGCTGCCCCGCCTGCTGGGCCGGGGCGAATGGGCTGATCGCGCACCTCGTCTGGCGATCTCCGTCTGGCTGGCCGGCTGCGCCTCCGTGGCCGCCTCTGCGATCTTCTCGATGCTCGCTGTCGCGATCCCGGCCAGTGTGATCGGCCATGGCCTGGCCGAGTTCTTCGAGGCGTGCGCGGACATGCTCTCCGACGGCGCGTCCCTTGCCGCCCCGGGCGCTCGCGCCGCCTTGCTCGGCGCCGGGCTGATCGCGGGCAGGATCGCCTACTGCGGAGCGGCCATCCTGGTCAGGGCACGACGGGAACGGCGACGTCACGCCGAGATGCTGAACCTCCTCGGCCGCCACGACGGCGCGCTGGACGCGGTCGTGCTCGATCACGACGAGGCCGCCGCCTACTGCCTGCCCGGCCGCGACGGCAGAGCGGTCATCACGACCGCGGCCCTGCGGTCCCTGGCTCCCGAGCAGGTCGCCGCTGTCCTCGCTCACGAGCAGGCGCACCTGCGCGGGCGCCATCATCTCGTCTTGGCCGCCGCCGAGGCCTTCTGTCGCGCCCTCCCTTATCTGCCGTTGTTCGCCCGGGCCCGGAGCGAGATCGCACGGCTGATCGAGCTCCTCGCCGATGACGTCGCGGCCCGCCGCCACCCGCGTATCCACATCGCCGCCGCGCTGGTCCGGCTCGCCACGGGGCGGGCGCCGGCGTTCGCGCTGGGCGCGGGTGGCGAGACGGCCCTCACCCGTGTCCGGCGCATGCTCAGCCCGGCGGCTCCGCTCGGAGCCCGGGAACGCGTCGCGGGCCTGGCCGCGGTCGCCCTCCTTCTCATCGGCCCCGCGGCCGTGGCGGCGATTCCCGGGGTGGGCTCGTTCCTGGCCCATCACTGCCACGGCGTCTCACTGTTCTAGCCACCTACTAACTACGATGGTAGATAGTAGGTGGCGATAGGGTGCTGTCATGGTCTCCATCAACCGGCGTCCTTGCCTGCGTACGGGCGTCGCCCTGGCCTTCCTGGCTCTTGCCGGCACGGCGTGCACCGAGGAGCCCCCATCGGGCGCCGCCGATTCGGCCGATCCCGGAATCGGGCACGTTCACGGTCTCGGTGTTGATCCGGCGGATGGCACGGTCTATGTCGCGGGGCATTACGGCCTGTTCCAGATCCGGTCCACGAACACGGCTCGGCGTATGGCCGATCGGATCCAGGACCACATGGGTTTCACCGTCGTCGGGCCCAGGACCTTCCTGGCCAGCGGACACCCGGGGGAGGCCGATGCCTCATCCGGGGTCTCCCCGCACCTGGGGCTGATCCGCACGACGGACGCCGGCGCCACCTGGACCTCGGTGTCGGAGGCGGGCACCGCTGACTTCCACGCCATTCAACCGGCGGGCGCCACCCTCTACGCCTACGACAGCCAGAAGGGGCAGATACGGCGCAGCGGTGATCAAGGCAAGAGCTGGGTGCCGGGAGCGAGAGCAGAGGTGATCGATCTGGCCGCTCATCACGAGAAGCCGAATCGCGTGTACGCGACCACACCGACCGGGCTCCGGGTCAGCGATGACGGCGGCGTGAACTTCACCGCGCTCGCCGATTCCCCGCTCATGTCCCACGTGGACTCTGTCGGCAAAGACGATCTCGTCGGAGCCGGGACCGACGGCCAGGTGCACACCAGCAGGGACTCCGGCAGGACCTGGCAGGTGGCGGGCCGGCTGCCAGGCCAGGTCGCCGCCTTCGCGGCTGTCGACCGGCAGCGTCTCCTCGCGGCCATGGAGGACGCAACCGTCGTGGAGTCAACAGACGGAGGACGCCGGTTCTCCGTGATCTACCGTCCCGCCTCGAGCTGAGGTCTCCCGCGGGCCGTGGCTCGATCGCTCCAGCTCGGGGGGAGGGGGGCAGAGCCGCCGGTGAGCCGGCGGGTGATGATGGGAGCGGGAGGAGATGATGACGAAGACCGGCATAAGCCATCCGATCTTCGCGCGGTTCTATGCCCGCGTCAGCCAGGTGGTGGAACGCGCAGGTCTGGCCGAGCGTCGCGAGGCGCTGCTGGCCGGGCTCTCGGGAAAGGTGATCGAGGTGGGTGCCGGCAACGGGCTGACCTTTGCTCATTACCCGCCGGCCGTCACCCGGGTGCTTGCGGTCGAACCGGAGCCGTGTCTGCGTCGGCTCGCACGGGCCAATGCCGGCAAGGCACTCGTTCCGATCGACGTCGTCGACGGCCTCGCCGACCGGCTGCCGGGTGAGGACGCGAGCTTCGACGCCGCGGTCATGTCGCTGGTGTTGTGCTCGCTTCCCGACCAGGGCTCGGCGTTGCGGGAGGTGCGCCGGGTGCTCAAGCCCGGAGGGCAGCTGCGTTTCCTGGAGCACGTCCGGGCCGACTCGCCCGGCATGATTCGCGTCCAGCGTCTGCTGGACGCGACGATATGGCCCGGCCTTTTCGGGGGCTGCCACACCGGCCGCGACACCGCGGCGGTGATCGAGCGGTCCGGATTCACCCTTGAGCGGCTGGAACGGTTCCTGTTTCCCGACGTTCGCACGCCGTTGTCCTATCTCATTCTCGGCGTGGCCCGCCGGTGGGATAGGAACCGAGCCCCGGCCGGGGCCAGCGGACCCCGAGCGCGCCCGGCCCGGCACGCACAAAG
>NZ_JBSFWD010000055.1:0-52785 GCF_053592655.1 Streptosporangium sp. NPDC002607 | reverse complement strand
GCTTCGCTGAGCGCGCCGACGTCAACGCGGCTCGTAACATCGCCTCACGCGGTGTCACAAGCTGGGCAGTGAGTCACGCTGCCTGACGCGGACCAGACCGTCGAAGCCACCGACGGCGAGGAGCTGCAAGCTCAGCCCTTCAGGGCTGAGAAGCTGACCCGATGGAGGCGAGCTCCTGCGCGGCCGTGACCGGGCGGCGGAAGGCGGGTAGCGGCGTCGCCGTGCCGAGCGTGACGCGCTCGGTCGCCGACGCGAGGGCGGCGAGCATGGCCGGCGACAGGTCCGGCACCTACCGGCACCACGCGGCGCGCGCGACGGCGGGGATGCCGCCATGCGTGGCGAAACAGGTGACCAGACCGATCAGGAATCGAGAAGCGCGGGTCATGGAGCCGCAACTAGCCTGACCGCCATGGACATCACCATTCACGCGAGCTTCCTCTCGCACTGCGCCCCGGATGCCTCCCCGGCCTTTGGGGCCGGGCCACGCCCGCGACGTGTCCATGATCGAGATCGGCGCGCTGCCGCAGGAGCGGGGTGACCGGTTCGTCGCGCCCCCCCGGCCGACACGCTGATCAGGTAGACAGCGGACCGTTGCCGCGACCGCGCCGACGAAGGAGAACCAGACATACTGCTCAAAGCTGGTCAGATCAAGCCAGGCGACGCCGATGGGGACCGTGAAGGCGACCCCGCTTAACAGATGGAGACATGATGAGTATGGCCACGAGGACGGACACGCAGTCGCCTGCGCTGCACATTGCCGACAGCCACGATCTGATCCGCGTGCAGGGCGCGCGCGGGAACAACCTCAAGGACGTCAGCGTCGAGATCCCGAAGCGCCGGCTGACGGTGTTCACCGGCGTCTCCGGCTCGGGCAAGAGCTCGCTGGTGTTCGGCACGATCGCCGCGGAGTCGCAGCGGCTGATCAACGAGACCTACAGCGCCTTCGTGCAGGGCTTCATGCCGACGCTGGCACGGCCCGAGGTCGACGTCCTCGAAGGGCTGACGACCGCGATCATCGTCGACCAGGAGCGGATGGGGGCCAACCCCCGCTCCACGGTCGGCACCGTCACCGACGCCAACGCGATGCTGCGCATCCTGTTCAGCCGGCTCGGCCGGCCGCACGTCGGCTCGCCCCAGGCCTTCTCCTTCAACGTCGCCTCCATCAGCGGAGCGGGTTCGGTCTCGTTCGAGCGCGGCGGGAAGAGTGTGAAGGAGCGGCGCGACTTCAGCATCACCGGCGGCATGTGCCCGCGGTGCGAGGGCATGGGCCGGGTCACCGACATCGACCTGTCCCAGCTCTACGACGACTCCAAGTCGCTCAACGAGGGTGCGCTCACGATCCCCGGCTACAGCATGGACGGGTGGTACGGCCGGATCTTCAGCGGCTGCGGCTTCTTCGACCCCGACAAGCCGATCCGCAAGTACACCAAGGCCGAGCTCCACGACCTGGTCTACAAGGAGCCGACCAAGATCAAGGTCGACGGCATCAACCTGACGTACGAGGGCCTGGTCCCGAAGATCCAGAAGTCGATGCTGTCCAAGGACAAGGAGGCGCTGCAGTCGCACGTCCGGGCCTTTGTGGAGCGGGCGGTGACGTTCACCTCCTGTCCCGAGTGCGGCGGCACCCGGCTCAGCGAGGCGGCCCGGTCCTCCAAGATCAAGGGGATCAGCATCGCCGACGTCTGCTCGATGCAGATCAGCGACCTGGCCGACTGGGTGCGCGGTCTGGACGAGCCGTCGTTGGCGCCGCTGCTCATCGCGCTGCAGCAGTCCCTCGACTCCTTCGTGGAGATCGGGCTGGGCTACCTGTCGCTCGAGCGGCCGTCGGGCACGCTGTCGGGCGGCGAGGCACAGCGCGTCAAGATGATCCGCCACCTCGGCTCCGCGCTCACCGACACCACCTATGTCTTCGACGAGCCCACCATCGGCCTGCACCCCCATGACATCCAGCGGATGAACGACCTGCTGCTGCGGCTGCGGGACAAGGGCAACACGGTGCTCGTCGTGGAGCACAAGCCGGAGACGATCGTGATCGCCGACCACGTCGTCGACCTCGGCCCCGGCGCCGGTACGGCGGGCGGCACCGTCTGCTTCGAGGGCACCGTCGAGGGGCTGCGGGCCAGCGGCACCCTCACCGGCCGCCATTTCGACGACCGGGCCGTCGTCAAAGAGAAGGTGCGCAAGCCCACCGGCAAGCTGGAGATCCGCGGCGCGACGGCGAACAACCTGCGCGACGTCGACGTCGACATCCCGCTCGGGGTGCTCGCCGTCGTCACCGGCGTCGCCGGCTCCGGCAAGAGCTCGCTCGTGCACGGGTCGATCCCCGGCCGCGCAGGTGTGGTCTCGATCGACCAGGGCGCGATCCGCGGCTCGCGACGGAGCAACCCGGCGACCTACACCGGACTGCTCGACCCGATCCGCAAGGCGTTCGCGAAGGCCAACGGCGTGAAGCCGGCGCTGTTCAGTGCCAACTCCGAGGGCGCCTGCCCCACCTGCAAGGGCGCCGGCGTCATCTACACCGACCTGGCGATGATGGCCGGCGTCGCCACCACCTGCGAGGAGTGCGAGGGCAAGCGGTTCCAGGCATCGGTGCTGGACCACCACCTCGGCGGCCGCGACATCAGCGAGGTGCTCGCGATGTCGGTGACCGAGGCCGAGGAGTTCTTCGGCGCCGGCGAGGCGCGCACGCCGGCCGCGCACGCCATCCTCGACCGGCTCGCCGACGTCGGGCTCGGCTACCTCAGCCTCGGCCAGCCGCTCACCACGCTGTCCGGCGGCGAGCGGCAGCGGCTCAAGCTGGCCACCCACATGGCCGAGAAGGGCGGCGTCTACGTCCTCGACGAGCCGACCACGGGCCTGCACCTCGCCGACGTCGAGCAGTTGCTCGGCCTGCTCGACCGGCTCGTCGACTCCGGCAAGTCGGTCATCGTCGTCGAGCACCACCAGGCGGTCATGGCGCACGCCGACTGGATCATCGACCTCGGCCCCGGCGCCGGCCACGACGGCGGCCGGATCGTCTTCGAGGGCACACCCGCCGACCTCGTCGCCGCCCGATCCACCCTCACCGGCGAGCACCTCGCGGCCTACGTGGGTACCTGACCGAGGCCCTCGCGGACACCGTGAGACGAGTTCTCTCATCTGTTTCGACTCGTCCCGACCGGTAAAGAGGCGTGTTCAACCTTTACAAGTCGTATATGGCACGATCTCACAGGTGACCAGCAGACCCGCCGCGGCGCAGCGCCTGAGCGACCTCGCGCGGCTGCGCCGCGTCCGCGACCGGATCGACCGGGAGTACGCGCAGCCGCTGGACGTCGAGGCGCTCGCCCGCGGCGTGAACATGTCCGCCGGGCACCTCAGCCGCCAGTTCCGGCTCGCCTACGGCGAGTCGCCGTACTCCTATCTGATGACGCGGCGCATCGAGCGCGCGATGGCGCTGCTGCGTCGTGGCGACCTCAGCGTCACCGAGGTCTGCTTCGCGGTCGGCTGCTCGTCGCTGGGCACCTTCAGCACCCGCTTCACCGAACTGGTCGGCATGCCGCCCAGCACCTACCGGCACCACGCGGCGCACGCGACGGAGGGAATGCCGCCGTGCGTGGCGAAACAGGTGACCAGGCCGATCAGGAATCAAGAAGCGCCGGTCACCGAGCCGCACCTAGCCTGACCACCATGGACATCACCATTCACACGAGTTTCCTCCCGCACGACGACCCGGACGCCTCCCTGGCCTTCTAGCGCGACACCCTCGGCTTCGAGGTCCGCAACGGCGTCGGATACGACGGGATGCGCTGGATCTGGGCACGGTACAGCTCGCCCTTCTTGCCGTGGCAGATCTTGCGGGCCAGGGCGTGGCGGCCTTCCTCTGCACGGCAGAGATCAGCCCTGCTTCGGCCTGTGCCATCGCTGGTCGGCGAGGGACCACGCCCTCTCCCACTCGGCGTCACGGTAGCGGTTCAGCAGCACCCGGAGGCCGACCAGGAAGACCAGCAGGATCATCGAGATACACGCCATCACCCCGATCGCGGTGAGCGTGGCGACCGTGACCGTCTCCACGCGGCTCTGCGGGGGGTCGGTGGGCCTGCCCGCGGCATCCAGCCAGATCTCGGTGCGCGAGCCGACCGGTACCGCCGAGGGGAGCACGACCTGGCCGGTGCGCGGGGTCCCGTTCGCCGCCGTCCAGCGCACCGTGCGCGCCTGCCCGCCGAGGCCAGGCTCCGTCGGGCGGGCCGTGCCCACGACCTCGGCGGCGACCGCCCGCCGGTGGGGGGCGGCGAGCTCGGCCCGCAGGCCGTCCTGGTAGGCCTGCCGGCCGAGCCCGATCGCCGGCCACAGCCCGGCGACGAAAAGCAGCAGGCTCACCAGCACGGCGACTGTCTCGATCCGGTCCGAGCGTCTGCGCAAAGGGTTGCTGTCGAACCGATGCAGGCGCAGACGGCACCGGATCCGGTAGCCGAAGGAACTCATCGGGCCACCTCCCCCGTGGTGTTGCCTCCACCGTGCGGCGTGCGTACCCGGCGTACCAGGGTCTTTGGCTGGCTGTGGTCAGAGCCGAAGGTCCCTCTCCCGGCGAGAGCGGGCGCCGCCGGGCACCCGGTCCTAGCCTCTGCCTGGCTCGTCCTCCCCGGTCGTGAGGGGGCTCCAGGTGTCGGTCGGCGGGGCCGGTGTGGGCACGTGGCGCAGGTGGTCGCGGAGTTTGCCGAGGTCGGGGTGGTGGTTGACGGTGTGCCAGGCGAGTGACCACGGGTAGACGGGTGTGGGGTGGCGGATGGGAATGCGCTTGAGTTCGTGCCTGGTGGGCCAGGCGATACGGGTGCGCGAGCCGACGAAGGTGGCCAGGGTCGCCGTGGCCGACATCGTCTTCATCGGGGCCGGCGGCGCGCATCTCGCGGAGCCGCCGGCGATGCCCTCCGGGCTCGAGCGGCACTAACCTGGGGACACTTCTTGTCGTGTCGGGGAGGAGCCCTCTCATGTCGCCGGTTCTGGAGAGTACGGCTCGCGCGCTGCTGCGCAGGGTCGCGGCGGAGCAGTCCCAGGGGCGCCTGCCCTCGCTGGCCGCCGGGGTGGTGCGCGACGGGGAGCTGGCCTGGTTCGGCGCGCGAGGCCGGGTGGAGGGGGCCGCCCCCACCCCCCTCACCCAGTACCGCATCGGCTCGATCACCAAGAGCCTGGTCGCGGTCGTGGTCATGCGCCTGCGCGACGAGGGGAAGGTGGATCTGCTCGACCCGGTCTCCAAGCACGTCCCCGGTCTCGGGGTCGGCGTCGGCGAGGTGACCGTCGCCCAGTTGCTGTCGCACACCTCCGGGCTGAGTGCCGAGTCGCCGGGCCAGTGGTGGGAGCGGACCCCCGGCGTGCCGGCCGAGGAACTGGTCGCCGCGCTCGGGCCCGACGCCGCCAAGCACCGTCCCGGGCGCCGCTACCACTACTCCAACGTGGGCTTCGCCCTGCTGGGCGAGCTGGTGGCCCGCCACCGCGGCGTGAACTGGGCGCGGGCCGTGGACGAGGAGATCCTACGGCCGCTGGGTATGCGCGACACCACGCCCCGGCCGCGCGCGCCGCACGCGTGCGGCTACGCCGTGCACCCCTGGGCGGACGTACTGCTGCCCGAACCCGAGCATGACGCGGTCGCCATGGCTCCCGCCGGGCAGCTGTGGTCCACCCCCGCAGATCTTGCCCGGTGGGCGGCGTTCGTGGCCGGCGACACCGGCGGCGTGCTCGCCCCGGCCACCGTGGCGGAGATGCGCGAACCCGCGACCGTCGACGACGGCGACGCCTGGACCGGCGGGTACGGTCTGGGGCTGCAGCTGGCCCGCGCGAACGGCCGCCGCCTGGCCGGTCACACCGGCTCCATGCCGGGCTTCCTGACCACTGTGTGGGCCGATCCGTCCGACAGGGTCGGCGTGCTGTTCATGGCCAACTCCACCTCGGGTGTCAGCCGCGCTCTGCTGACCGACCTGCTGGCGATCCTCGACCAGCACGAGCCGCGCCTGCCCGAGGAGTGGGCGCCCGTCGCCGACAGCGCGGGCCTGCTGGAGCTGACCGGCCCGTGGTACTGGGGGCCCAGCGCGTACGTGCTGCGGCTGCTGCCCGAAGGCGGTGTCTCCCTCAACCCGGTCGGTGGCACCGGCCGGGCCTCCCGGTTCGCCGCCCAGACCGACGGGACCTGGCTGGGATTGGACGGCTACTACGCGGGTGAGACCCTGCGTGTGGTTCGCGGGCCTGACGGCTCACCCAGCCACCTGGATCTCAACACCTTCGTCTTCACCCGTACCCCCTACGACCCGCGGGCGGAGGTGCCCGGCGGGGTGGACGAGGGCGGCTGGCGCAGCTGAGCGGCGAGTGCGGCGGCCTGGCCCGCGGGCTCGGCGTACAGGACCTCCACCCGGTGCACCACCCGCGGCGCGGTCAGCGGCACCCCCCGCGTCACTCCTGCCGTCACCGAGGCGGGCAGCAGGACCAGGCCGTTCCCTGCGGCGGCCAGATTCAGCACCGTGTGCAGGTCCTCGCCGTCGTAGCGCAGCGCGGCGCGAAACCCGCCCCCGCCGGCCAGCTCGCGCAGCCGCTCCACCGGTACGGCGACCGGCGCCCGCAGCCACAGCGCGTCGGTCAGGTCGGTCAGCGCCAGGCCGCGCCGGTGTGAGAGCGGGTGGCCGGTGGGCAACACCACCACCAGCTCTTCCTCGGCGACCCCGAAGCCTGACAGCGGCCCCACGTCCGGCAGCCGCAACGGATCGCTGGGCGCGGTGATCCCGTCGACGAGGCCGAGGTCGGCCGATCCCGAGGAGACCTCGCCGGCGACGCGCTCACGGGCGACGGTGCGCAGCCGCACCTCCACCCCCTCCAGAGCGGCCGGGGACAGGCCCCGTGCGATCGCCGGGACGCAGGCCAGCGGGGAGGCCGCCACGGTCAGCCGCCCGGCCGGGCCCGCGGCGGCACGCAGCACGTCGGCGCGGGCGGCCCGGTGGCGCAGCAGCAGCGGTCCGGCGTGTTCCAGCAGGCGCTCCCCCGCCGGGGTGGGCACCACCGGACGGCGGCTCAGCAGCGCCAGTCCCAGGTCGGCCTCCAACGCGGCGATCTGCTGGGAGACCGCCGACTGGGTGTAGCCGAGCTCGGCGGCGGCGGCGGAGAAGGAGCGCCGGTCGGCGACGACCACGAACGTGCGCAACAGATGCGGGTCCACGGAGCATCAGTATCGCTTATCGACCCAGCAGGAATCATCGTTGGCGCTTACCCTGGCAGCCGGGCCAGGATCGGGGCATGACCACCGCGAGGATCGCCCTGGTAGGCGACAAGTCACCGGCCGTCCAGTCTCACACCCGCATCCCCACGCTGCTGGAGGCGCTGCGTGAGCGCGACGGGCTGAACCTGGACGCCTACTGGATCCCCACGACCGACACCGCCGGCCTGGAGGGGTTCGACGGCATCTGGATGGTGCCCGGCAGCCCGTATCGCAGCGAGGCCGGCGCGCTGAACGCCGCCCGCACCGCCCGCGAGCACGGCATCCCGTTCCTGGGCACCTGCGGGGGTTTCCAGCACGCCCTGCTGGAGTACGCGCGCAATGTGCTGGACATGTCCGTCGCGCACGCCGAGAACGATCCGGGTGCCGAGAACTTCCTGCTGCTACCGCTGGCGTGCTCGCTGGCGGGCCACGAGAACACCGTCCTGCTGGAGCCGGGGTCGCTGGCCGAGAGGGTCATCGGCGCAGAGAAGAGCGTGGAGAGGTACTACTGCACCTTCGGCCCCAACGCCGGCTACGTGCCCGCCCTGGAGGCGGGTGGGCTGCGCTTCACCGGTCACGACGAGGCGGGGCTGGTGCGGGTCCTGGAGTTGCCGGAGCACCCGTTCTTCCTTGCCACCCTCTTCCAGCCGGAACTGGCCGGCGACGGGCGCCGCCCGCACCCGGTCATCGGCGCCTTCGCCTCGGCGTCCGTCAGCCGGGCCAGGTCGGCCGCGCGTGGCGGACCTGTTCGGGGGGCATGACCGGCGGCCGTGAGCGCACCACCTTCTGACACCGTTTCTCATGCGAAATCGCTGGTGGAGCGGGTTGTGACGCTGCATTGAGCGAAGGCCGGCGTCCACGAGAGGGTGCCGTGGGCGCCCGCGATTCACGGGCCTCCGGGTTATGTCGAGGACTCCGGGAGCGCTACGGCGAGCCCTGAGTGAACGCCCGCCTGCTGTGGGCGAGCAACTCGCGCACAGCGGGGTTGTGCGTGCTCCTCCAGATCAGGGTGAGCAGGGCGGGTGCTTCGACGTCGTCGATGAGCAAGGTGGTGAGCCGGTCGCGGTAGTGCGCGGCTATCGACTCGCTGAGGATGGCGACGGCGAGCCCGCGGGTGGCGAGATCGGCGATGGCGTCGGCGGCGCTGGCCTGCAGCGCGATCACCGGTTGGAGGCCCTGCGCGGCGCAGGCCTGGTCGAACACCGTGCGCAGGCCGGTGCCCGGCGGCATGCACACGAGCGGGTGGGCGCCCAGGTCGCGCAGGGTGACCCGGCGCCGCCGGGTCAGGGGATGCCCGGCGGGGACCGCCGCGACGAGCCGCTCGCTGATGATCGTCAACGCGTTCACCCCCTCCGGGGCGGCGGTCGCGGTCCCGGTGAGAGCCAGGTCGACGGTGCCGGCGCGGACCCCCTCGACGAGCCGGTCGGAGTTGTCCTCCAGCAGGGAGATCTCCACGCCGGGATGGGCTCGGTGGAACGCGGCCAGGGCGTCGAACAGCGGTGTGACGGTGCAGCCGATGACCATGCCGACGGTGAGCCGGCCCCGGATCAGGTCGGTCACCTCGCCCACCGCCTGGCCGAGGGCCCCGGCGGCGGCGAGCGCGGCGCGGGCGTGTGCGAGCGCGGCCTTTCCCGCGACGGTGAGGGTGGCGGTGCGCGCCGACCGGTCGAAGAGTTCGGCGCCGAGTTCACGTTCCAGCTGGCGGATCTGGGCACTGACACCGGACTGGCTGATGTGCACCCGCTCGGCCGCCCGGGTGAAGTTCTGCTCCTCGGCGACCGCGACGAAGTATTCGAGCTGCCTCAGTTCCATGCCTGGAGATTCTAGCTACCGGAATATCCATCTTTTGGACTTCTGGTCGGCAGGTGGCCGCCCCGGGAGGAGCCGAAGTCCCGGAACCGCCGTCGGGCCTCGTGGACGCTTCGGTGAGCGCCGAAGCGTCCGGCCCCTAGCCTGCCGGTCATGACATCTGACCCGCTGGTGGTGAGCGGCCACGCCGAGGTACGGGCCGTGCTGGCCGATCCCCGGTTCACCGTCGACCCCGTACCGCGGCCGCCGTTCGCGCTGAACGTGGCATGGTTGCGCGGTGCGGTCGGCCGCTTCGCCGAGGGATCCACGCACGCCGAGCGCCGGGCCGCCGGCGAGGCGGTGCTGGCCGGGCTGGACCCCGACGCGCTACGCACCGAGGCGTTCCGGCTCGCCTCACGGGACGCCGGCCCGCTGCCCTGTCCCCCGGAACTGGTTCCGGTGCTGGTGCTGGCCGTCGCGCTGGGAGTGCCGGCCCAGGACGGGCCACGGGCCGTGGAGGCCGTCACGGCGCTCGCCCCGGCCTACCTGCCGGGGCGCGAAGAGGTGGACCCCGAGGCCGCCGATGAGGGACTGGCGCGGCTGGCGCGACTCCTGGGCGATCCGGCTCCTGAGCGGCTGGCCGTGCTGGCGGGACTGCTCGCCCAGGCATGCGGCCCCACAGCCGGGCTGGTCCGCGGCGCGCTGGCCACGGCGTTGCAGACAGGGGAGCAGACGGTGGAGGAACTGCTCGACGAGACGTTGCGCCGCGATCCTCCGGTCCGGACGCTGCGGCGCAGGGCGCCCGGCGACGGGAGGGCCGTGGTGCTCGACATCGCGGCGGCCAACCGGGATCCGCGCGCTCTGTCGCACCTGACGTTCGGCGCGGGGCCACGGGCCTGCCCCGGCAGGCGGGTGGCGCTGGCGCTGGCGGCCGGAACGGTCGAGGCGGTGGCCCGATGACATTCGAGCGGTTCAGGGCACTGCACCACGCGGATGAGCCGTTGCTGCTGCCCTGCGCATGGGACCACGCCTCCGCGGCGGCGCTGGCACGGGCGGGGTTCGCCGCGATCGGGACGACAAGCCTGGGGGTGGCCGCCGCCGCGGGCAAACCGGACGCAGGGCGGGCGACGCGGCAGGAGACGCTGGCGCTGGCACGGACGATCACGGGGCTGGGGATCCCGGTGACCGTGGACATCGAGGCAGGGTTCGGCGAGACACCCGGCCAGGTGGCCGACCTGGTGGCGCAACTGGCCGGGCTGGGGGTGGCGGGGATCAACCTCGAAGACGGGCGCGGCACCGGCCTGGCGGATGCCTCGGCGCAGGCGAAACTGATCGCCGCCGTCAAGCGACGGGTTCCCCAGGTGTTCCTCAACGCGCGGACCGACGCGTTCTGGCTGGACCTGCCGGATGCGCGGGCACTGGCGCTGGCCAGGGCCCGCGCCTACACCGAGGCGGGCGCCGACGGGGTGTTCGTGCCGGGCGCGAGCGCCGAGCACGACATCGAGGCGTTGGTGGCGGGGACCGGGGTGCCGTTGAACGTGCTCGTCCGGCCCGGCGTGCCGGTACGACGGCTGGCCGATCTGGGCGTGGCCCGGATCAGCTACGGGTCGCTGCTGTTTCGGGCGGCGCTGCACGCGGCCGTCACCACGGCGCTGGGCGTGGCCGGTGGTGAACCGGTCACCGCCGGCGTCCCGTCCTACGAGCAGGTCGAGGCACTGCACCGCTACCGGCTGGATGTCAGACGGCCTGGTAGAGGAACTCCAGTCCAAGAGGCGTGAGCCGGTGCCTGACGGTGTTGCCGCACCGCTCGCTGGCCACGAGCCCGGCGGCGCGTAGGAGCGAGGCGTGCTCGCTCGCCGAGGCCGGCGAGATGTCGAGGGTCCGTGCGATCTCACCTGTGGTGCGGACGCTGTCTCGCAGTGTCCGCAGCACCAGGGCGCGCGTACGGCCGAACAGCCGCCTCAGCACCTCCTCGGTCGGCCCCGTTCCCTGGGCGGCCCGGGTCAGGAACGACATCGGCTTGTGGCCGACCGGATACAGGAGCACCGGCGGCAGGGAGGGGTCGTGGAAGGTCACCGGGTTGACCGCGCAGAAGAACGCGGGCACCAGCACCAGGCCACGGCCCCGCAGGTCCAGTTCCTGGTCGTTTCCGTAGGCGACCGCCACGGTGGTACGAGGGGCCCTGCGGGCCGACCGCTGATCTCGAAGCCGCAGGATCGGGGCCACCGGCCCCTGGGCTGCGTCGCCGATCGATGTCGCGCTGCGCTCGGCGACCTGCGAGATGTAGCCCCAGTACGGCTGCAGTGCCATGTCGAAGTAGGTACGCATCGACCTGCCCAGTGCGCGTACGGCCACGCTGTCCTTCCGGGCCAGCGCGACCGTCCAGGATGGACGCCGACCGTCGCCGAATCGCAGGTCGAGGTCCTCGACGATGCGCCAGCGGGGGGTGTCCAGCACCGCGGCGATGCCGTCTTCGGGATTCTCCCCTCCCACCAGAGGGCTGAGGAAATCCGGCGAATAGCCCTCCGGTGGTACGACATCCAGCAACATCCTGGTCTGCGGCGCCATCCGGGACAGCACCTTCTGTCTCCACTGCCCGAAGACGAGTTCGTCGGACGCCGCCCCCAGCATGTACAGGCTGAGCACGATCTCCCACAGGGGGTCAGGTTTGGAGACGACACGGAGCCGCTCCCAGTCCTGAGGGGAAAAGTGGATGCGCAGCATCCCGTGTTCTGTCTCGCTCTCCCCCGGAACCCACGCGCGGAGCGGCTCACCTGATCGCCCGCGATGGTCCGTCGAGGCGAACTTTCCGAATCCGTTCTCGTTCCACGCCCACCCGCGCCCGGGCTACACCGGGTGGTCTGACATCGGCTATCAACAGGCGAAAAATCGGTCATCCGGCGTGACGGCGGACGGTCGAACATCGAGCGTCATGTTTTCTGACTCACGCCAGCAGTATGCCGAGGTGCGAGCGTGATGTCGATCGCCAGGGAGGCACGAAGATCAACAAAGCTCTTGATCCGCGCCGTTACCAGTGCTTTTCGGTGTGCGCCGAAACAGTGCCCGGTCCCCTTCATGACCTACCGGGCACGACCTACCGTCTTTGATGTGGATCTCACAGCGGGATCCGTAGCGCAGAGAAAGAGCGAGGATGCGAACCTTCACGAAGATCGCCGCAACCGGACTGGCCGCGATCGCGATGACCGCGGGCACACTGGCGACCGCCGCCCCCGCCTCCGCCGCCGCCTACGGCGGGCAGTGCGGCAGCGGATACAGCGTCGTCAACCAGCGGACCATCACCGGCAAGGGCACCGTCTTCCTGACCTACAACTCCGCCAACGGCAACAACTGCGTCGTGACGATCCGCAACACCCCCGGCACGGCCGTCTCGATGTTCGCGGGCATCGCACGCCAGTCCGACCCCGCCTGGGGAGCCGTGGACGAGGGCAACTACACCACCTACGCCGGGCCCGTGTACCGCTACGCCAAGGGCTCGTGCGTCACCTGGGGCGGGGCCATCAGCGGCACCTACGCCGGCGGCGAGGACACCAACTGCGGCTGACCCCGCAGAATCCGGAGATGACTTCATGAAGAGACTGCTGTCGAAGACCGCGCTGATCACCGGCGCCGCCCTGGCCGTCGTCACCGGGACGATCGCCACGGCCGCCCCCGCCTCCGCCGCCGCCTACGGAGGGCAGTGCGGCAGCGGATACGGCGTCGTCAACCAGTTCAACCTCCCCGACAGCCGGGGAACGGTGTTTCTGACCTACAACTCCTCCACCGGCAGAAACTGCGTCGTCACCGTGCGGACGACCCCCGGCGCCGCCACGCTGATGGAGGCCTACCTCAGGCGATCCTCGGCTTCCACCTGGACCAAGGACAGCGGCAACTACACCACCTACGCCGGCCCCGTCTATGTGTCGGCGGCGGGCGAATGCGTCGACTGGGGCGGCACCATCGGCACGGCCACCCAGTTCCGCTACGGCACCAACTGCGGCTGATCCGAACGAAGAACGTCAAAGAACCGGGAAAAAGGAGAACAATGACGCCCGTCAAGAAGACCATCACCGCTGCCGCTCTCGTCGTCACCGCACTCACCGGCGCGCTCGCCACCGCATCACCCGCGGCCGCGGCGACCTACGGGGGCGAGTGCGGCTCCGGCTACACCGTCGTCAACTCCGCGGCGATCGGCAGCAAGGGGACCGTGTTCTTGACCTACAGCTCCTCCACTGGCAGAAACTGCGTGGTCGCCAAGCGGAACACCGCCGGCTCGGCCGTGCTCGTCGAGGCCGGCCTGTCGGTCAGCCCGGCCGGAAACCACTGGGACGTCTACGAAGGCGACTACTTCACCAGCTACGCGGGCCCGATCTACCTGTCAGCGGCGGGCAGGTGCGTGGACTGGATGGGCCGCATCAGTGGCACCGAGGGCGGCAAGCGGGCAACGAACTGCGGCTGACACCCGTCCGCGACAGCCCTCTTGCCCGTCCAGGCCGGCCACGGGCCGACAGGGCGGGCAGGTCGTCGTAGATGGCCGGGGCGGCGGTGACCGCGCCGCGTGGTCGCCGTCGCCCGGAGGATCTCGTTCACCTTCGCCGATGAGGTAGGGCGGCCTTGGCGGAGGACCGGCGTCCTCAGGGGTGGGCGCGCAGGGCGGCCGCCAGCCAGGCGAAGTCGTCGGCGTAGGAGGGCGGCGCGGGCTCCCCCCTGACGGTCGCCAGCAGTTGCCCGTACCGTTGCGTCTGCGCGTGAGCCCCGGCTTCCAGGCGGGCCAGCACCTGGGCTCGGTCGGCGGAACCGAGCAGCCGGTCAAGGACCTCGGTGGCCTCGGGTGCGCGCGGTGAGATTCCGCGCTCGCGGGCCGCCCCCACCATGCCGCCGACCTTCCTGGCGAAGAACCGGTAGGCGCCGGGCTCGCTGCCGGGCCCCTCCTGAGGGCGCCCGGCGGCACCGGCTTCCATCATGGCGCGCACGCGCCGCCGGAAGTCCGGGCTCTGGGCCAGTTCCGCGAGCTCCACCCAGGCGTCGACCTGCTCGGGGGTGGGGTCGTCGGGCAGGTTCACCGGGGTGTAGCGCATCCGCTCCTGAAGCTGCGGGTCGGCCTCCAGGCCGCCGAAGACCTCCTGCAGGAAGCCGTCGATGATCTGGCGGCGTTCGTCGGCGGAGAGTCGTGCCAGCCTGTTCAACAATGTCATCTCCTCGGGTCGCGGCTGCCGTCTGGCAACCGTGCTGAGCACCGCGCGGCGCAACCGCAGAGCGCGGATCTGCGCGTCCAGTGCCTTGACGTGGACGGCGGCGACGGCGGCGACGGCGGTCTCGCGCTCCAGCACCCGGCGTACGTCCTCCAGCCCCAGCCCGAGCTCTCGCAGGGTGCGGATCAGCTCCAGCCGCGCGACGCAGGCCGCGTCGTAGAGCCGGTAGCCGCCGGCGCTGCGGCCGACCGGCGGCAGCGCGCCGATGTCGGACCAGTAGCGGATGGTGCGCACCGGCATCCCGGTGCGCCTGGCGAGCCGCCCGATGGTGAGTGGTTCGGAGCCGTCATCGTCCATGTCCCCGAGTCTGGACCTTCCAGTGGCTGAAGACTCAAGCCCCCGACCTTCCCGGCCACCGCATCGCTCGGAGTCCAAGCGCCCGGCCGCACCGATGACCGCCACGGCCACCAGGCCGGCCAGGAGGAGAGACTGTGATCGGCCGCAAGATGCCCACCGCGGTGCGTGTCGCCTACACCCGTGAGATGAGCGCGGCCCGCACCGCCGCCGACATCACCGCGCGGTGGCATCACCTTGAGCGGGCGCACATCCTGTGCCGGCCATGGCCCTGGCCGCACACCCGCAACCACATCGAGATGCTCGCCCTGGCCGTGGCCCAGCGGGATCGGCGCGAGGCTCTGGGCCAGGTGCTGCGCATCCTCGTGGCCGGACCCGGCTCGGCGCTGGGGTGCTGTCCCGAAGGCAACACCGGCCGCGCGACCGTTCCCCTCACCGCGCCCATGCCGGTCCCCCCGACCCGGCCACCATCCTGTCCGGCTGACTCCCGTCGACCCCGGCCGGCGGCATGAAGGCCGCCGAGCGCGGGATAATTCCGTTGCCCGACCAAAGGCCGATCGAGCAGCATGGCGGCCATGCGACGCCGTGAGTACACCGATCCCACGGCGCTACGCGCCATGCAGGACCTGGCCGCCCGAAGTTTCCCGGCGACCGGATACCGGCACATCGGCGACCTCACCTGGAACTGGTGCCTGTCCCTTGACCGGGCCGCGCAGTGCCCGACGGCGGTCTGGACTCAAGGAGAGCGGACGCTGGCCTGGGGCTGGCTGGAGCCACCTGACAGCCTGATGCTGCAGGTCGACCCGGACCACCCGGAACTGGCCGACGAGGTGCTCGCCTGGGCCGAGCGAACGGCCCGCGGCCCGCTGAGCGTCGAGGTCGCCGAAACCGAACCGCACCTGGTCATGGCACTGGAGCGACGCCGCTACCCCCCTGTCGTCGGCGGCCCGTTCATGGTGTGCCTCGACCGTCAGCTCATCGGCAGGCAGGACACGCCCCGCCTGCCGGACGGCTACACGATCCGAGCTCAGCGCGACCACGCCGACGTGGCCGGCCGGGCGTCGGCGCACCGCGCCGCCTTCGGATCGACCCGGATCACCACCGAACGCCATGCCCGGATGCGGGAGACCTGGCCTTATCGCCCCGAACTGGATCTCGTCGCGGTGTCTCCCGGCGGTGACGTCGTCGCCTACTGCCAGGGCTGGTACGACGAGGTCAACGGGGTCGGCGCGTTCGAACCGGTCGGCACACATCCCGGCCACCGCCGCCTCGGCCTGGCCCGCGCCGTCTGCACCGCGGTAATGCACGCCTTCTCCGACGCCGGCGGCCACCGCGCCATCGTCTACTCCCGTGGAGACGCCGGCTACCCCGTCCCCAAACGGCTCTACGAGTCCATGGGCTTCACCGCGTACACCCGCACCCATACCTATGTCGGGCGACCGGCGGCCTGAGAGGCGACCTCGGACCCAGCTGGGTCCGTGTGGGTCCGTGTCTGTCAACCGGTGGCACGGAAGGCGTGCGCATGCTCGGTCACCAGGAGCGGAACGTGCGCGCCGCGCCCGCGGTGACCTCCTGCACGGTGGCGGTGACCGGTGCCGGCCCGGCTGTCATCTCGGCCTGGGCAGGCAGGATGTCGTCCACGGCCTCGGACGGCCGGTCGCGGGCCGCCATCTGCCGCCGGGCGCCCGGCGGGGAGATCTCCTGCCGGCGCACCGGGTGGCCGATCACCTCGCCGATGACGCGCCTGCTCGATCCGGGTCAGGGAGCGCGGCCCGGTCAGCTCGTGGACGGCACCGGCGTGCCCGTCCCCGGTGCGGGCCCGCTCGTGCACGAGGGACACGGCGGCCTGGCCATTGGCGGTTGTCAGCCCCGTGCGTCGGCGAGCATCCCACGCTCGGCGTCAACGTGCCGTAACGCCGCCCGCACGCTGTCAAAACCGGCCGGCAGGAGTGGCAGCCGTACCGCGGCGGTCGGGATGCGCCCCTGTGCGTGCAGGACCGCCTTGATGACGGTGGGGTTGGGCTCGGCGAACATCGCGCTCGACACGGCGGCGAGGCGGTGACCGAGCGTTCTGGCCCGAAAGGTGGCGCCGGCGTGCCATGCGTCGACCAGCTCGACGAATCGTGCCGTGGCGAAGTGCGCCGAGGCCAGAATGCCGCCGTGTGCGCCAAGGGCCAGCAGAGGCGAGATGAAGGCGTCGTCGCCGCCCAGCACCGCGAAGCCGGCCGGCGGGTCTGCCAGCAGCTCGATGGCGTCGGCGTCGATTCCACCGACGGCGTACTTGATGCCGGCCACACCGGCAAGATCGGCCAGCCGCCGGACGGCGTCGGCGGACAGGTGCTGCCCGGTCCGGTACGGGACGTGGTAGACGACGAGCGGGACAGGGCTGGCCACGGCCAGAGCCGCGAAGTGCGCGATGATCCCCGCCTCGCCGGGCCGCAGGAACGGCGGCACCACACTGAGTGCGGCGACCACCTCTGAGCGCCCACGCAATGCCTTCACCGCCTCCACCGTGCCGGCGCCGACGACAAGCCGGGCCGAGCGTTCACGGCACACCCGAGCGATCACATCGACGACGCCACGCTGCTCCGCGGCGGTCAACGACGTCGGTTCCGCGGTGGTGCCCAGCGCCACGACGCCCGACGCACCGGCGTCCAGCACCTCGTGCGCCAGGGCTTCCAGCGCGGTGAGGGCCACGGCCCCGGTGGCGTCGAACGGGGTGATCAGCGGTACGTACACACCGGTAAGCGTCATGGTCTCAGCATCCGGCAGGTAAACCAGTAAGGTCCAGTTCACATTCCTGAACAGAACCGTAAGCTGGGCTGATGCTCGACGTGCGCCGCCTACGCCTGCTGTGCGACCTTTCCCGCCTCGGCACGATCGCCGCCGTCGCGCAAGCACACACCTACACACCCTCGGCGGTCTCCCAGCAGCTGTCCGCATTGGAACGAGAAGCGGGCGTACCGCTGCTGGAACGCACCGGCCGGCGGGTCACCTTCACCACGGCCGGCCGGATTCTCGTACAGCACGCCGAGACGGTCCTTACCGCTCTGGAACAGACGACGGCCGCGCTGGCCGCGCTGGCCACCGGACTGTCCGGCCCACTGCGCATCGGCGCCTTCCCGACCGCGGTTCGTACGTTCCTCCCGGCGGCGCTGGTCGCACTGGGGCGCCGGCACCCCGAGCTAGAGCTGACCGTGACCGAACTGGACCCGGTCACGGTGCCGGACGCCCTGCGCGAGCGGCGACTCGACGTCGGGCTGCTGCACGACTACGACGTCGTGCCGGTCGAGCCGGATCCCGTTTTGGACGCGGTACCGCTGCTGGACGAGACGGTGTTCCTCGCCGTGCCCGGCACCGCACCCGCAGCCGAGGACACCGGCCCGCTACGAGACGTGCGAGACGCCGCCTGGATCATGGCCAGCCCCGGCACCCTCTGCCACACCGTTACGCTGCACGTCTGCCGCAGCGCGGGCTTCACGCCCCGGGCGCGTCACCACGCCGACGACTTCGCCGCCGTGCTCGCACTGGTCGCGGCCGAGCAAGGCGTCTCGCTGGTACCGCAGCTGGCCGCCGCGCAGGCACCCCCCGGCGTCCGCCTCATTCCGCTGTCCATCCGCAGACGGACCCACATCGCCTACCGGCAAGGCGCCGCCACCCACCCGGCCATAGCCGCGTTCGTATCCGCGATCCGCGCCTCCACCAGCGACTTCCTCAGCCGCTGAACACACCGAGTCCGTCCTGGCTGTCACATGTCGTTTTCCGCCCCTGACTCGACGTCGGCAGGCGATGCGGCTGCCGCCCAGCCTGTCAGCCGACCTTGATCTCAAAGAGAAGACGACCATCCGGGACGAAGAACATCCGTGCGTCGGAGAGCTTGGGCAGGCGGTGTGTGACGACCGGGATGACGCAGCCGTCCGCGTCGGCGCAGTCCTTGGGGCCGACAGCGCCGACCTCCCGCACGCTGGGCTTCGACCTCAGCCATTGACGTGCGCTCTCGGCCGCCGGGTCGATAGGGCATGAGGTGGAGCATGCGGTGAACGTTTTTCGCACTACCCCGTCTCCGGCGTCGGTTTCGGAGATCTGGGTGAAGCCGATGGGCGCTCCCAGGTCCCGAGCGGTGCGCAAGTTGGCCTTGTACGTGGCGCCCGCTCCCCCGAGCACCGCATATCCGATCATCGCCGCGGCCACCGCAAGAACGGACACGGCCGCGACGGTCAGCGTGATGAGGGCGGCTCGCCTGCGCGGCGCGGGACCCTTTCCAGGGATCGGTGGTTGGGCGCGGACGGGGAAAGCCGGTTCCCGGACAGGCGCCTGCCCTTCCGGCGCGAGCCGGGCCAGCAGCGTGTGGAGCTGATCGGCGGTTGGTCGCTCGGCCGGATTCTTGCGAAGCAGGCTACCGAGCACCGATTCGAGAGGACCGGCGTGCACGGCCGGGGCGGGGTCCTCCGTCATGATGGCGACGAAGACTTCCCCGGGACTCGCGCCGCCGAACGGGGGGCGGCCTTCCACGGCGGTGTACAGGGTCGCGCCCAACGACCACAGATCGGAAGCGGGGGTGGCCGCAAGACCCCGCACCTGCTCGGGAGCCATGAAGGCGGGTGTCCCCATCAGCGCGCCCGAATGGGTCAAGGCCGCCTCGCCGTCGACGGCCGCGATCCCGAAGTCGGTCAGGACGATGCGATCGCCTTCCAACAGTACGTTGGCGGGCTTGATGTCCCGGTGGGTGATGCCCGCCTGATGTGCCGCACGCAGCGCGGACACCATCTGCGATCCGATGTGGACGACCCGGGCGGGCGGCAGCGGCCCCTCAGCCTGCAGCAGGTCGGTCAGGGACCGGCCGTGCACCAGCTCCATGACGATCCAGGGACGCCCGTCCTCGCCGGTGATCCGATCGTGGACGGTAACGACGCCGGGATGCTTCAGCCGGGCGGCGGCGCGTGCCTCCCGATCCAGGCGCGCGATCCAGGTCTGCCGCTGGGCGGCGTCCAGGTGCTCGGGCAGCCGGAGCTCTTTGACGGCCACCTCCCGGCCCAGCCGCTCATCGTGGGCACGCCAGACGACCCCCATACCGCCCTGCCCCAGCAGCCCGGTCAACCGGTACCGGCCGACCAGGATCCGATTGAGATCCTCCACGCCCTGACTCTAAAGGCTGTCTCCCGACGTCGACCCTGCCGCTGACGTAGAGGATCGCGTCGAAGATGTCGCGCAGGCCGGTCGGCGGATCGGCGACGCTGATACCGGCCTGTAGGCGGGCCTGGAGACGTGCGCCATCAGAGGGCCGTTGAGAAATGTGCGGCGAGCCGCCAAACCCGCTCTGACCGGAAGCACGGTAGATATTCGGCGACATGTGCGCGTCTGCCTGTGAGCTTTGACCTCAACCGCGGTTGAGGTTGCAGGATAAGCGACCAGGGACTGTCCGGCATCTGACCATGAGGAGCATGTAGGTGAGCACGGACACCGGCTTTTACTCGATCATCGACTACACCGTCGACGGCTTTGATACCCAACGGGAGTTCGTGGCGGCCTTCGCGGAGATTCAGGAGCGGTGGGTGCGTTTCTATCCCGGATACCGGTCGGCTCGCTTCCACGTGAGCACCGACGGCACCCGTGTGTACAACATCGTGCACTGGGCCAGCGAGGCGGACTACCGCAACTTCGTGGAGACCTCGGACACCGAAGGCCGGATAGCCGCCATCGGCAAGGCCCTGGAGGGGCTGTCCGGCAAGGCCGAGGCGCGCATGAGCGGGATTCCCACCTACACCGTCGCCCGGGACGTCGGTCCCGGGCCGCAGCGCCTCGACCCCTGATCGAGCCGGAACCCCGCTCAGCGGGCACCTTCACCGGCCTGAGCGCCAGGCCGACGGCAAGGGCGACGCGGCGGCGAGGCGAACATCTGTGGCCCAACAGTCACCGATCATCAAAGGACGTCCATGAAGGTAGAGATATACGCCGATGTGCTATGTCCGTGGTGCTACATCGGCAAGAGACGCCTGACGGCGGCACTGGACAATATCGCCGACCGCGCCAGGGTGGAGATCATCTGGCGCAGTTACGAGCTCGCCCCGGAGGAAGGCCGGATCCCCGGCACAACGGCCGCCGAGGCCATGGCCGGATGGTGGGGTGACCAGGCGCCGATCCGCGTCGCCCGAATTCAGGCCCTGGGCGCCGCGGAAGGCCTGGAGCTCAACCTGCATCTGGCCCGGCCGGTCAATACCTTCGACGCACACCGGCTGTGCCATCTGGCGGCCGGCCGCGGGCGGGCCGAACAGATGATGGAGCGCCTGCTTCGCGCCTATCACACCGAGGGGCTGAACGTGGCCGACTCGCGGGTTCTGCAGCGCCTGGGTGCCGAGGCCTGCCTCGATGCCGACCAGGTGCGCGCCGTCCTCGCCGGTGACGACTACGCCGAGGAGGTGCGGGCCGATCGATGTCGTGCGGCCGAGCACGGCGTCACCGGCGTCCCCTCGCTGGTGATCGACGGCAGGCCACCGATCTCCGGTGTCCAGCCCGCCGCCGAGCTACGTCGGCTGCTGGAGCACGGCTCGCCCCGCCCGCACGGTGTCCTGGCCACGCCTGATCGGACCGGCTGACGCCCATCCGCATCGGCTTCTGCATACGACTTCTCTGAAGGGAATGGCACCGACGATGGATATCGGTATCGGGTTGCCCGGGCATGCTCGGTGGGCTGATGGCAGGACCCTGGTGGAGTGGGCGCGCCGCGCGGAGGCGCGAGGCTTCTCCACCCTCAGCGTCAGTGATCGCCTGGCATGGTCGACGCCGGAACCGCTGATCACCCTGGCTGCCGCCGCGGGCGTCACCTCGCGCATCCGGCTCCTCACCAGTGTGCTTCTCGCGCCGTTGCGTACCAACCATGCGCTGTTCGCCAAGGCGGTCACCACGCTGGACCAGCTCGCAGGTCCGGACCGTCTGCACCTGGGTCTTGCTCCGGGCGTCCGGGAAGACGACTTCGTCCTCAGCGATGTGGACTACAGCATCAGAGGAGAGCGGTTCGACCGTCTCCTGGATCGCCTCGCGGCCGCATCAGCCCCCGATGGTCCCATCGGCCCAGGGCCGGCCACACCAGGCGGACCTCCCCTGCTGTTCGGCGGCAACTCAAAGGCGACCCTGCGCCGCATCGCCTCCTACGGGACGGGATGGATCGCCGGAGACGCCACCGTCCAGGACGTGCAGGACTTCGCACCCCACATCCAGCAGGCGTGGGCCGAAGCCGGCAGAACCGGGTCGCCGCGCCTGGTCGCATCGGTGATGTACGCCCTCGGCCCTGACGCCGAGGCCGCGGTCTCTGGCGCCATTGGCTCGTACTACGCCTTCGCCGGCGAAGAGTACGCGCAGTACGGCATCTCCATCGCCCACACCTCACCAGAGCAGATCACCGCTGCGATCACTGATTTCGACCGGATCGGCTGCGATGAGTTGATCTTCATGGGAAACGATCCCGATCCTGGGCAGGTGGACCTCCTGGCCGACGCGATCGGCCTCTAGGAACGCAAGAGCCCAGGAATGTTTCGGCCTCGACTGCCGACGCTGACCCGGCCGATCCGGTGGGAGGTCATCGAGAACAACGGGGACCGCCACCCGGCTGTGGTCAGTCAGTCGACCGCCGCCGGTTCTACGTCCAGGACCACCTTGCCCGCGATGCGCCGCTCTAGCAGCGCTTGGGCGGCCTCGGTGACGCGTTCCCAGGAACCGCGCCAGTCGACCTCCGGGGAAAGCCTCCCGGCCGCCACGAACCCCAGCAGGGTGGCCAGATCCGGGCCGACCTCATGGACGTCGCCGAACGTGCTCATCGTCTTGGACGGGCCGATGGAGAACAGTGAATACGGTGCGAACACCGCCGGCTCGTCTGACGCCCAGCCGATGTTCTGCACACCCCCGCCCGGCGCGAGGAGTTCCCAGGCTGCGGCCAGCTGTGGTCCGCCCACATTGTCGAGGATGAGGTCGACCGGCCGGTCGATGCCCTGCAGACCGACCACCACCTCGTGGGCGCCCAGGTCGGTCAAGCCGTCGGCGCGGGCCGCCGATCCCACCGAGGCGATGACATGGGCACCGCCCAAGGCCGCCAATTGGACCGCGTAACGGCCGACGCCGCCGGCCGCTCCGGTGATCAGTACCCGCCGGCCCAGGATGGAACGGGAACGCAACGTGCGCAGCGCCGTGATGCCGGCCATCGGCAGCGCGGCGGCGTCGGCGAGGTCGACCTGGACGGGGACTTCGGCCACCGCGGTGGTGTCCACGGCCATCCGCTGTGCCCACGCTCGGGCGCCGAACGCCGCGACTCTGGCGCCCACGGCGGGGCCGGTGCCGTCGACCGCGGCGCGTACGACGACACCGGCGGCATCGTAGCCGTGCACGGTTCCGGCCGGACGCCGACCGGCGAACGCCACCTCGCCGCGGTTGAGTGAGATGTGCCGGACATCGAGCACCAGCTGGTTGGGCGCGGGCTGGGGTTCTGCGGCCGTCCCCAGACGCAGGGATCCCGGGGCGTCGGGATCAACGACGAGCGCGCGTATGTCCATGGAGTACTCCTTCGTGGACAGGCAATAATCCGGACTAATAGTCCGTTTTGCGTACGATAGCATATGCGGACCGACAGTCCGCCTTGAGGTGATACCGATGGCCCAACAACGCGCCGAGCGCGTCGACGCGACCCGCAACCGCCGCGCGGTGCTCCACGCGACTGAGCAGCTTCTGGCCGAAGGTGGCGGAGACCACGTGTCGCTCGACCGCGTTGCCGCCCTTGCCGGAGTCGGGAAGGGCACCGTGTTCCGTCGCTTCGGTAACCGCGCCGGACTGCTGCAGGCGCTGCTGGAGGAAAGGTCTCGCGAGCTACGCGACGCGGTCAAGAATGGCCCCCCACCTTTGGGGCCCGGAGCACCCGCCCGGGACCGGATGCTCGCCTTCCTCGACGGACTCGGCGCGATCGCCGAAGGCAACGCCGTCCTGCTGTCCGCGCACGAGCAAGCGTGCGCCGAGGACAAGTACGACGACCCCAGCTACCGGTTCTGGCACCGCCACCTCAGCGCCCTGCTCGCCGACGGACGCCCCGATCTCGACGCCGACTTCCTGGCCCACGCCCTGCTCGCTGTCTTCGATGGCGATCTGGTCCGCCAGATGACACCGGCCGACGATCCCCGCCGCTTCACCCGCTCAGTCCAGCAGATGGCCACGGCACTGCTCGGTCGTGATGATCGCCAAGGTGTCCATCTACGACCGATTCCTGAACAGGATCAGTGACCGGCGATTCGTGTCCTGTCTTGTCGATCATGAGGCACGGCATGCTCCGTACCCGCGGTGCCTCAAGTTGGACGAGACCGGGTCCAGCCGAGATACGGGGAAAACCGGCCATGGGTCGATCTTGAGTGCGGTTTTCGCAGGCAGACGTACGATTAGCGGTCGATCGTGATCAGTTTGAGGGCGTCTTCCTTGCCCTTGTCGGAGGACAGGCTGTAGCGGCGGGTGGTCTGCAGGCGGGCGTGGCCGAGGATCTCGGCGACCAGGACCAGGTCGGTCTTGCCGCGGACGAGGCCGGAACTTGCCGCCCTTGCCGTACAGGCGCAGCCGGCCTTTGCGGGCCGACATCTGGACGTCGCCCGTATCGAGGCGGACGACCTCGCTGATGCGGGCGCCGGCGTAGTACGGGATCAGCGCGATGCACCGGTCGCGGGGAGACAGATGCGCCTCGACCGCGCGCAGCCAGCGGATGCGGGCGCGCTCTTCCAGCGCGGCGGCGTACTCGCTCAGGACGGTGTCGTAGGCGCCCGGGAGCCGGGTGGGGCGGGCACCCGGGCGCCGCTTCGTAATCTCGGAACTGCGACGCTGTCCGGCAGGCGCGCGGGTGTGGCCGGTTCGTCATTTTCGAGTTCCTCGGGGCGAGCACGGACTGACGATCAGTGCGTCGCGTTGCGCGGAGCTCAGGCGGTCAGGCCTCGGGGTGATGGCGTACCCGCCGCGCCCGACCTGCTCCACGGTGAGCGGGTCGGAGAGGATCGGACGACGGCTGATCGCGTCCAGGGCGTTGGCCGCCCGCTGGATGGGCCAGTCCAGTGCCGTGGCGAGTTCGTCCACGGTGAGTGGCCGAGCGGCGTACACCAGCGCGGCCAGCACTGTCAGCGCGTCGTGCACGACGGCGTCGGTGAGGCCGCTGTCGTTCATCTGCTCGCTGATCCAGGTGAAGAACTGAGCCATCTGGCCCAGCCGGGTGCCGGTGGGCGTGCCGGCGCCGAAGATCTCGATCCCGTGCCGCGCGGCCGCCGCGACCTCGGCGTGTGCCCCGGTGTCGGCTTTGAACGCCCGGAGCCAGATGTCGTCGTCGATGACATACCGCTCGCGGCGGCCGGAATCCTGTGTGCGCCTGACCAGCTCGATCGCCTCGAGGTAGCCGATGGCCTTGGACACCGACGCCGGGCTGACCTGTAGCCGGCGTACGAGCTCGGCGGACGTCAGGCCCCCGGAGTCGGAGGTGAGCAGGCAGACGAACACGCGAGCGGGCATCCGGGGAAGGCCGGTCCCGACCAGCAGCGTCGCGAACTGCTCCACGAAACCGCGCACGGACTCGGCCGGACGCCCGTCGGCTGGTGGCTCCGCGGCCTGAACCGGTCTGCGGCGGCGGGCGCGCTGCCCGGCGGCCTGCTGGGCGTGGTCGGCCAGGTAGCCGCTGGGCGCGCTGTTGCGTGCCACTTCGCGGCTGATCGTGGATGTGGGTCTGCCCAGCCGCCTGGCGATCTCGGCGTATCCCAGCCCTTCTGCCAGCCAGATCGCGAGCTGCCGGCGATCCTCGTGGCTCAGCCTGCCTCCGGGCATCGGCTCGCCCCCCTGTCGGTTCGGGTTCACGGGTGCGTTCACCAACAGTACATTGCAACGGCTGGTTGGCGTGGATTGCATTTACCGGCAATACTGTTGCAACGATCGGCATGAAAGCCCAGCATTAAAGCACATTATTGGAGGTTTATCGTTGACGAGACTTGAAATGCAACGTAGCCTTTTCTCGCTTGGAAAGAATCGGACAGGACGAGGAACCCCTTATGGCAAGAGCGTTGGATGTGACCCGGATGCGAGCTCGCGTCTCCGAGTTGCTCGCGGAGTACCGGATTCCGAGTGCCACGATCGGCATCCTCAGCGACGGGGAGATCACCGACTTCGCGGTCGGCGTCAAGAACATCTCCACGCGGGAGCCCGCGACGACCGACACCATCTACCAGTGCGGCTCCGTATCCAAGACATGGACCGCCCTCGCCTTCATGCAGCTCGTCGACGAGGGGAAAGTCGCCCTGGACGAGCCGGTGCGGACCTACCTTCCTGATTTCCGGGTCGCCGACCCCGACGTCAGTGCCAAGGTCACACCCCGCCATCTCCTCAACCACACCAACGGCATCGAGGAGAACTACGGAGATCCGGGCGAGGACGACGACGTGTACAAGCGCATGGTGGAGAACATCGCCGGCGCATGCCAGGTCCACCCCTTGGGCCACACTCACGGCTACAGCGCTGCCCTGGGCTACGCGATCCTCGCCCGCATCATGGAGGTGAGCGACGGCAAGCGGTGGGACGACATCATGAAGGATCGCCTGTTCGCCCCCTTGGGACTGACCTCGACGAGCAGCCGGCGTGAGCACGCGGACCAGAACCGGGCCGCGACCGGATACCTGATCCGATCCCTCGAAGAGGGACCCGTCCTCTCACCGCTGGGTCACCTGCCGCGCTCCTTCGGCCCCGGAGGGAACGTCAACACGACAGCCCGGGAATTGCTCATAATGGCGCACGTCCTCCTCAACGAAGGAAAGGCGCCGAACGGGACCAGAATCGTCTCACCCGGCATCATCCGCGAGATGACGGAGTCGCGGGTCCCCATACCTGACCCGTACATGTTCGGGCCGGAATGGGCACTCGGCCTCATCGTGTGCGATTGGCACGGCCAAACCGTCTACGCCCACGACGGCAGCGCAGTCAGCCAGAGTGCCCGCCTGCGGATCCTGCCGGAATCGAACATCGCCGTCTCGATGCTGGCGAACGCCGGGCCGCGCGACAGCTTCTACCGGAAGGTGTTCAACGAAATCCTGGCCGACCTCGGCGTGGTCACGATCCCCGACCTGCCGGAGCCCGACCCGACCCTGGCCCTCGATCTGTCCAGATACGAAGGCTCCTATGAGCGCCCCGGCACCCGCTACCAAGTGACGGCCGAACGCGGAAAACTCCACCTCAAATTCACCCTGAACCCCATGGAGGCGCAACTCCTCAATAAACCAGAACAGCTCGACTACGAACTGTCCCCGATCAGCGAGACCCACTTCTTGATGCCTTCGGACGATCCGCTCGAGGACCCTCAGACCGTCGCGATCTACGACTTCAAAAATGGTGCCGCACAGTATCTTCACATCAATTGCCGAGTGAATCCGAGAGTCAATGAGGAGGGGGCCACGGTGCACGTCATGGCTGTTTCCACGATTTCCGACAACGACGGCTTCTGGGATTCCCTGAAGAAGGCGTACGGCCGGCTTCCCAAGGGTGCCAAGTGGACGCTGGCGGTGGCGAGCACCGACGGGACCAAGGTGGTGAACGTCATCGTCCATGACTCGATCGACGGCGTCAGGAGCTTCTTCGAGGATCACGCCGGCCCCTTCGCTACGACGGAATACTTCGAGGCCGACGCGTCCAACGCGGTCGGCCTCCCGACGACGTAGCCGCTCCTTGCACTGCCGTCCGCCCAAGCCGCGATGACGGCGCACCATTCGGATCCATGCGACCGTTGTCCTGCTTAGGGGTACGTGCGGTCCTCGACCACTACGTTCAGGCCGCCCGCGACCCGGGCCGTCGGGGACCGGCCTCGGCGACCGGCTGGGCATCTCCAAGCGTGCCGACCTCGACGTCGACGCCGCCCTGGGCGGCGCTCAGGTTGCAGCCGTAGGCGAACGCCACCAGTGTGCCCTGCCGTACCTCCGCCTTGAGGGTCTCTGGCTCGTATGATCAAGGCGCGACTCGTGACTCGACCACCGGAGTCGTCTGAGCGAGGGCGATCAGCCACCGTCCATCGTTCTTGACGAGCACGAACGTCAGTGCACCGCGTCGGCCGTCGTTGACGTGCTTGATCAGATTGGCCAGGGCCACGTCCTCACGCAGGAACGTGATGTTCAGCAACTCGTTCCTGGTGATGACGTCCTTCAGCGGTGTCTCCAGCGCCTTGGTCATGACCTCGCGCACCTGGTCACGGCCCTGCAGCCGGACACCGCCGAAGTTGACGAGTGACACGTTCTTGGCGAGCAGCCCGGTGAACCCGTCCACGTCGCTCTGTAGCTCTTCGGCGTCGCGGACGACCTGCTCGATCGCCGCTGTCTCGGTATTCATCCCCATGTCTCCACTGATCATCTCTGCTTGCGGAGCGATTCACTCCGGTACGATGACGGTATATCGGAGTGGATCGCTCCGCAACTTGGTAGGCTTGCCGTGATGGCCACACGCAACGACCGCGCAGAACGCAACGACCGTGCGCTACTCCAAGCCGCCCGCGCCGTCCTCGCCGAGGACGGCGCACACGCCTCCGTCGCTACCATCGCCGCCAGGGCGGGAGTCGGCATCGGCAGCCTCTACCGGCGCTACCGGACCAAGGAGGAGCTGTTTCAACGGCTCAGCGTCCTATCCCTGGAGCACTGGATCGAGGCGGCCGAACAGGGCCTGGCCGACCCCGACCCGTGGGCCGGACTCGCCGGGTTCATCAAAGACAGCGTGGAGTTCGGCCAGGGAACGATGGCCCCGATCGCCGGGGCCATCGAGGTGACCGACGAGATGAGTGCGAAGTCCCGCCGCGGCGACGACCTGCTCGACGCCCTGGTGCGGCGCGCACACGGCGCCGGGACACTCCGCCCCGACGTCACCGTCACCGACATCTCACTCATGATCGAACAGCTCGGCCGCTCCCCGCTCGTCGACCAGCTCCGCAAACAAGGCAGGGACGACCTGCTTCCCGCGGCCACCCAGGCACGCGCGCGACTGATCACCATCGCGCTTGACGGACTGCGCTCCGGCTCCCCCGACCGGCTCCCCGGCGACCCCCCGGGCGAGGAACTGTTCACCGCTCGCTGGGCTCCATCCTGATCGCCCGCGAGGGGTCGTGTGCGGCGGGGGCGCGGGTTGAGCAGGAAGGGAACGGCCTTGGGGAACATCGGTACAGCGGTTATCGGCGAGAACGATCATGGTCGGCCAGCACACTGATCCACTCCGCCGCCGGGGTTCGGCGAAACGCCGCCGGACGGCCCGGATGCTGGCTATGGCCCGGCCGTGCCGGTGGAGTTTCTGAGTGATGAACAGGCCGAGGCGTACGGGAAGTTCGCTGATGAGCCGACAAGACCTGAGCCGGAGCGGTTCTTCTTCCTGGACGACGTCGACCGGGACCTGATCGCGCTGCGGCGGACGAAGCACCATCAGCTGGGGTTCGCGCTCCAGATGTGCAAGGTCCGGTACGTGGGCCTGTTCCTGGAGGACCCTCTCGCGGTGCCGTGGCCCGTGGTGGAGCACCTCGCCGCGCGGCTCGGCATGGTAGATCAGCGGCCCGAACGCTGTGGCCAAGATCTGCCGCACCGCGTCCTGTGAGAACCCGTTCGCCAGCAGGACGACAGGAGCGCCGCCCCAAGCCACCAGGAAGTCACCACGGGCCGCAGTACCTGGCCCGTGGGCCACGAGACGGTGGCCCGGGCGTGGCCGCCGGCGAAGAAGAGCAGGAGGAATACCCCGGCATCGGCAAGCCCTGGACCCACCCGTGGCCAGGCACGGGCCGCCGCTGCGCCTTTTCGGTGGGCATTTAGGCATGGCTTGTGCGTCTATTTCGCTCTTGATGCCCTCTCGGATGGTCGACTACGAGCCTGCCCTGGCCCGTCCTGTTCTTCCCGCCCCTCTCGGTGCGCCGACATCGGAGACTCGGCCGTTGATGGGAGGGCCGCGGCGATGCAGTCGAGGACGCGCTGGAGCCCGTGCCGGAACTGGTCGTCGCGGCTCAGGTGCGGCTGGCGCGCCTCCATCACGATCTTGGTGAAGATCGGGTACTCCCCGCTCTTCACCAGCCGGTCGACGTACGGGTAGCTCCGCGCCATCCACTCCGACTCGCTGAGCCCGCTGCGGCGGAATTCCTCGGCCGAGCTGATCTCCTCGCGGACGGTGCCCTCGATGTAGCTGTTCAGCATGGCCATGAGGCCGAGGTTGTCGTCGATGGAGACGAAGGCGTCGAGCACTCCCATCAGCCGTTCGATCAAGAGCAGCTGGTTGGGGCCGAAGCTGGGGAGTGACCGCTGTACGGTGGCGATCCACGGGTGCCTCAGCCACATGGCCCGCAGCCCGTCGGCGTAGCGGGTCAGGTCGGCGCGCCAGTCGCCCGAGGGCATGCCCGTGACGTCGATCTCGCCCATCAGCCGGTCGGCCATGAGCTCGACCAGGTTGTCGCGGCTCGGGACGTACCGGTAGAGCGACATCGCGCCCGCGCCGATCTCGGCGGCGATCCGCCGCATGGTGGCGACCTCAAGCCCTTCGGCGTCGGCGATCCGGATCGCCGCCTCGGTGATCTGCGCGCGGCTGTAGGTGGGCTTCGGCCCGCGGGCCGGGCGCTCGGGCCGCATCCAGATGTTCACGTACTCGGCGTCGGTCACCGGCTCCACTCCCTAGTTGCGTACATAGTACCCAGTGGCTTAACTTGGCCGCCATACCGCGTACAACGTACCCAGTGGAGGGGTCATGCCTGATCCGATCGTGGTCGCCGAGGGGCTGCACAAGTCCTTCGGTGACACCCATGCACTACGGGGCCTGGACCTGAGCATCCCGAAAGGAACGGTCTGCGGGGTGCTGGGGCCGAACGGCGCGGGGAAGACGACCGCGGTGCGCATCCTGGCGACCTTGTCCGTTCCCGATGCCGGGCACGCCCGCATCGCCGGATACGACGTCGTCCGCGAGGCCGGCAAAGTGCGCGAGCGGATCGGGCTCGCGGGCCAGTACGCTGCCGTGGACGAGAAGCTCACCGGCCGCGCCAACCTGCGCATGTTCGGCCGGCTCTACCACCTGCCGCGGCGTCAGGCGCACCGGCGGGCCGATGAGCTGCTGGAGCGCTTCGGCCTGATGGACGCCGCCGACCGGCCGGTCGCCGGCTACTCCGGCGGCATGCGCCGCCGCCTCGACCTGATCACCAGCCTCATCCTGCGCCCCCAGGTGCTCTTCCTGGACGAGCCCACCACCGGCCTGGACCCGCGCAGCCGCGGCGAGATCTGGGACAACGTCCGCGAGCTGGTGGCCGACGGCACCACGGTGCTGCTCACCACCCAGTACCTGGACGAGGCCGACCGGCTGGCCGACGACATCGCCGTCATCGACCACGGGCAGGTGATCGCCACCGGCACACCCGACGAGCTGAAGGCCACGATCGGCGACCGTCTCGACGTCACCCTCGAAGACCCCGCCGCACTGCCTGCGGCGATGACCGTCCTGAACACCCTCACCGGCAACGATCCCACGACGACGGGCGCCGACCAGCTCAGCGTCGCCCTGCCCGGCGGCCGCCTCCGGCTCGCCGACATCGTGCGCGAGCTCGACCACGCCGGAGTCGCCGCCGCCGACGTGAGCCTGCGCCGCCCCACCCTCGACGAGGTGTTCCTGCGCCTCACCGACCGCAAGGAGACCGTACGATGACCGCCCTCTCACCACTGGGCCGCCTGCGCTGGACGCTCACCGACGGGCTGACCCTGATCGGCCGCGAGCTGGGACGGCTGCGGCAAGAGCCCGGGCAGATCGTCGCCGCGCTGGTCTTCCCGGTCATCATGGTGGTGCTGTTCGGGTACGTCTTCGGCAGCGCGATCACCGTGCCGGGCGGCGGCGACTACCGCGAGTACCTCATGCCCGGCCTGTTCGCGATGGTGACCTTCACCGCCGTGCAGGGGGTCATGGGACGGATGGCCACCGACGCCTCCCGCGGCGTGATGGACCGCTTCCGCTCCATGCCGATGGCGCGGCTGGCGGTGCCGTTCGGGCACAGCGGCGCCGACTCCCTGGTCGGCGTGCCGCTGCTGGCCGCCATGGTGGCCACGGGCCTGCTGGTGGGCTGGCGGCCGCACCACGGCCTGCTCCCCACCGCCGAGGCGTTCGCGCTGATCATGCTGCTGCGCTACGCGCTGAGCTGGGTGGGTGTCTACCTGGGCCTGGCGGTGAAGGACGAGCAGGTCGCCGACGCGATGGTGCCGCTGTTCCTGCCGATCACGATGCTGTCCAACGCGTTCGTCCCGACCGACGGCATGCCCGCCTGGCTGCGATTCATCGCCGACTGGAACCCGATCAGCGCGCTCACCGCCGCCACCCGGCAGCTGTTCGGCAACCCGGGCGCCCCGTCCGGAGACGTGGCCTGGCCGCTCGCGCACCCGGGCGCCACCGTCCTGCTCTGGTCGGCCGCACTGCTGGTCGTGTTCGTCCCGCTGTCGCTGCGCGCCCACACGCGCACAGGACGCTGATCGTCCAGGGACCGAAGACCGTCTTGTTCTCCTCCAATGGTTCTCCTTCGAAAGGCATGCACATGACGCACAACATCCACGAGAAGGTGCAGCAGATCCTGAACTGGGCTGTGGCCGAGGACGGCGTCCCCGGCATCGTCGCCGAAGTTCACGACGCCGACGGAACATGGTTCGGCGCCGCAGGAGTGGCCGACCTCGCCACCGGCCATCGGCGCCAGCCCGGGGAGCACCTGCACATCGGCAGCTCAGGTAAGGCCTTCACCGCCGCCACCGTGCTGGCCCTGGCAGCCGAAGGCAGGCTGAGCCTCGAGGACCCGGTGAACACATGGCTGCCCGGCGTCATGGAGACGGGCGGCTACGACGGCGACAAGATCACCATCCGGCATCTGCTCAACCACACCAGCGGCCTGTTCCTCACCGGCCTCGCACCCGAACTACAGGACAGCATCGCCACCCAGCCGGCCCGCATCTGGACCACCTCCGAGCTGATCAAACTCGCGGTGTCCCAGCCGCCGGTCGGCGAGCCGGGCGAGCAGTTCATCTACTCCAACGGCGGCTACTACCTGGCCGGCGCGATCATCGAGAAGGTCACCGGCAACACCTACGCCGCCGAAGTCGAACGCACAGTCATCCGGCCGCTCGACCTGACCCACACCTACGTACGGCCCGCCGACGCCACAAGCTATCTCCACCCGCATCCCATGAGCTACGTTGCCGGCGCCCTCAAGGACGGCGTCGACCCGGCGACGCTCACCGCGGAGAACTGGGCGTCGATGATCGACCACGACAAGCCGCCCGTCGACGTCACCGCGCTCAACACCTCATGGGGCTGGGCGGCCGGCGGCATCGTCTCCACCACCGAAGACCTGACCCGCTTTCTCAAGGCGATCGCGACCGGCGGCCTCCTGCCCCCGGCTCAACACCACGAGATGTGGACCACCGTCGCCAACGACAGCGTCGTCTGGCTGCCGCACGCCCGCTACGGCCTCGGCGTGATCGAGTTCGATCGCGCGGGGATGGACGGCCTGACCGTGCGTGGCGTCAGCGGCACCCTCCCGGGATCCTTCACCCTCGCGCTGAGCACCGACGACGGCCGGCAGAGCGTCGTCATCCACACCAACATCGAGCCGAAGACCTTGGACATCCCCATCAAGATCATCAAGGCGATGTACGGCGTCGCCCTCGGCTGACCGGACCTGCCGCGCGTGGTCGACCCGGTCGACAACACCTACCGCAGGCAGATGAACCGGCAGCTCACCGTGCAAGAGTCCCGCCACAAGCTGGCCCGCGACGTGTGCCACGGCAAGCGCGGCACCAGCCACCAGGCGTACCGCGACGGCATGGAGGATCAGCTCGGCGTGCTCGGCCTGGTCCTCAACGCCGTCGTGCTCTGGACCCCCGCTACATCGACGACGCCGTCGCCCAGCTCCGCGCCGAGGGCCACGAGATCCGAGACGAGGATGTCGCCCGGCTCTCCCCGCTCAAGCACCGCAACCTCAACGTGCTCGGCCGCTACAGCTTCACCCGTCCGTCCCGCGTGAGGGCCTGCGGCCATTGCGCGACCCGGACGCGGTCGAGCTGGACGATGGTGGCGAGGACGCGTAGTTGTCGTCAGTCCGCTGGTCGTGTCTTCAGCGCCTCCCCGCGGTCGAGGGCGGCGACCTCGCGTACGGCCTCGGCGATGGCCGGGAAGTCCTTCTTGAGGATCGCGCCGTGGTTGCTGGTGACCTTCGCGCCGATCTGGATGTTCGGGTTGCGGGCGGTCACCGCATCGAGGCTGGTGCGTATCCGTTCCTGCTCATCACCGCGGCTCCCGAAGGACGTCCCCGAAGCAACGACATACCGCACCGGGACGGTGATGTGGTCCAGCACCGGGCCCAGCTCGCGCTCGCGGGAGAGCCTGCCGAGCTCGATGTTGCTGTTCGCCTGCTGTTCGGCGGTCATCCGCGGGGCCAGGCCCGTCGGGCGCAGCAGCGGCAGGAACCAGCCCAACCGCCGAAACAGCTTCCGGATCCGCTGCTCCATGGCCTCGTCGAGCCAGTCGTGCGGGAACGCGCCGTCGACCAGGACCGCGCCCAGGGCACGCTCCGGATTCCGGCTGGCCCAGTGCGCCCCGACGACCGCGCCGTAGGACCAGCCCACCAGCAGCGCCCGGTCCACATCCCTGGCCGCGAGAACGGCATCGACATCTCGGACGGCGACCTCGAAGGAATAGTCCGCCGAACGCTTCGATTTGCCGCGGGCCCGCTCGTCGTAGGTGATGTGCCGCCACCCCGTCCCCAGTTCAGCGATGACCCGCCGCCAGTACCCCTGAGTGGCGAACTGGCCGTTGAGGTAGACCACAGGGATACCGGCACCGCCGGTGTCGGTGACGGCCAGGGCCGTATCGTCAACCGGCACCATGCCGGTCCACTTCGAACTGGTCGAGGAAGTACTGTTCTTCGTCATGTGTTCCACCTGGTCGCGTTAGACGTCTTGTACGGCTTCTCCAGGACCTGCGCGTGGATCGCAGGCCCCTCGGGACGGACGGCCGAGTCCTCGGCGACGACCGACAGGATCTCGATCGCGGTGGGCCCGGCCGGATGGTCCTGGTTCTGCTCCTTTAGAGGCTGCGGGCGGTGATGTCGCCGTGGGAGGTGGTGGCGCGGATGTCGAGTTCGGCGGTGCCATCGCTCTTGAGGGCGTTGCTGACGCGGCCGTAGCCGGTGCCGGCGTCCAGGGCGGCCGAGACGCCGGCGGCGGCGGCGACCGAAATGTCGCCGGACTGGGTGCGGAGCACGACCGTGCCACGTACGGCCTCGGTGATCCGGATATCGCCCCTTGCGGTGCTGATCTCCGCGGGGCCGTTGAGCCGGCCGACCTCGACGTCACCGTCGATCGCAGTGAGGCGGACGCTCGCGGCCTCGTCGATCTTGATCTGGCGGTACGCGCCTTCGAAGGCGATGTCGCCGAGGCGTCCGACGCCGCGGAGCTCGGCGCCGGCGGCCGTGGCCTCGATGCGAGAGCCGGCAGGCAGCTGGACGGTGACCTCCAGGGATCCGGAGGGGCCGAAGAGCTGGTTGTCGGGGGTCGAGGCCGTGATCCGCAGGACGCCGTCGGCGTAGGCGACGGTGGTCTGCTCGGCGGTCTTGGTGTCGCGGCTCTTGGAGGGGTTGGCGGGCAGGACCTCGACGGTGGTGTCGGCGCGGTCCGCGGCGATGAACTGGATGCGTCCGGCGGGGATGTCCAGGACGGCGGAGATCGGGGCGGGGGTGTCGAACTTCTGCATCGTGCTCTCCCGTGCTCGTTCGTTGTTTCTGATACCGGAAACGCTACGTTGCTTTCCGAAATTCAACAACATACTTGTTGCATGGAATCGGGATTTATGCAGGTAGAAGCTGGAAAAGTGTTGCAATGGCCTTGAGGATAACGCAACGATAGCTACCCTGGTCATTGCAATGGATGAGAAGTGAACGCTATAGTAGGAGGGTCAGGGACCGCCACGAAGGATCACCAAGGAGATCGCGATGCCGGGAGGCAGGCTCACCCAGCAGGAACGCCAGCAGATCGCGCTAGGGCTGGCCGACAGCCTCCCCTACGCCGAGATCGCCCGACGCCTCGACCGTCCGACCTCGACGATCACGCGTGAGGTGATGCGCAACGGCGGCCCCACCGCCTACCGCGCCGACCTGGCCCACCGCGCCACCGAACGCCGCGCCCACCGGCGCAGGCCCGCCTCCTCCCGAGGGCCGGAGTCGGTCCCCCAGCCGCACGGACGCGACGCCGAGGCCGTGGCCGAGTACGAGGAGACGTTCACCACCGTCCTCATGGCTTCGGGCCTGACCAAGATGACGGCCCGGGTGCTGACCTGCCTGTTCACCACCGACGCGGGCAGCCTTACCGCGTCCCAACTCGCCCAGCGCCTCCAGGTCAGCCCGGCGTCCATCTCCAAAGCGATCGCCTTCCTGGAGAGCCAGAGCCTCGTCCGCCGAGAACGCGGCGAACGCCGCCGCGACCGCTACGTCGTCGACGACGAACTCTTCTACCAGGCGACGATCGCCAGCGCCCGATCCAACGACCAGCTCGTCGAAACCGCACGCCAAGGCGTCGCCATCCTCGGCCCCCACACCCCCGCCGCCACCCGCCTGGAGAACATCGCCCGCTTCCTCGACTTCATCAGCGAAAGCATCACCCGCGCCGCCGAACAGGCCCGCGAAGTCCTCCACACCAAACCCGAAAGAACCTCGAACGACACCGCTCAACCAAGCCCAGGCCACGGATAGTCAGCCGTCTCGATCGTCATGTCAGTCTCTCTACAGCACCTGGAGCACCAGATGGTTATGGCCTGGGGATGATGTAACCGAATCACACTTTCCGGCGATGATGCAGTTTCCTAATGTTGACCGTATGAAGCCGAGTTGGCCATTCGTGGGGCGGCTGGAGGAGTTGCGGTTCCTGGACGAAGCGACGCGGGGAGCCGGCGGTCTGCGCGGTGTGGTGCTCGCGGGAGCGGCCGGGGTGGGTAAGACCTGGCTGGCTCGGCAGGCGGTCGCGCTGGCCGGTGAACGCGGTGCCGTCACCCGCTGGGTCGTTGGGTCAGGGTCGGGACGCAGCCTCCCGTTGGGGGCGTTCGCGGCGTTGCTGGGCCCGATGAGCGGCGATCCGGCGTCTTTGCTGGGGGAGGCGAGCCGGGCACTTGTTGCCGGTGCCGGTCGAGCCGAAGTCGTGCTCGGGATTGACGACGCCCACCTGCTCGATGAGGTCTCGGCGCTGCTGGTGCATCAGCTCGTCGTACACGACATGGCGACCGTGGTGGCCACCGTGCGCACCGGCGAGACCGCACCTGCTGCGGTGACCGGTCTGTGGAAAGACGGATATCTCGACCGGCTTGAGGTGCAGCCGTTTCCGCAGCCGCAGACCGGTGCGCTGCTGGAGGCGATCCTTGGTGGACTGGTGGAAGGCGTCAGTGTCAGCCGGATCTGGGCGATCACCCAGGGCAACGCGCTGTACCTACGGCAGCTCGTCGACGGGGAGATCGAGGCTCGTCGGCTGCACCGAATCAGAGGCGTGTGGCGGTGGTCCAGAGAGTCACCGGTGTCGCCAGGATTGGTCGACCTGGTGGCGATCCGGATGGGAGATTTGTCGGAGTCCATGGGTGCGGTGGTGGACCTGCTCGCCCTCGAAGAGTCGCTGGGTGTCCGCCTGCTTACCCGGCTTACCGATCCAATGGCCGTCGAGCAGGCTGAGGCGGCGGGCCTGATCTCCGTCGAGCAGACCGGCCGTCGACTCCAGGCGCGACTGACCCACCCTCTCTACGGGGAGGTACGGCGGGCAGGCATGGGGTTACTGCGGGCGCGCCGGCTCCGTGGTCGAATCAGCCAAGCGCTGGCGGAAACCGGGGCACGCCGGGTCGATGACACACTGCGGCGTGCCGTCCTCGCGGTGGATTCAGACCTCAAACCGGACTGGCGCCTGCTCACCGAGGCGGCCGGGCGCGCTGCCCAGCTGTGCGACCTTCCTTTGGCCGTACGACTCGGACGTGCGGCGCAGGCAGCCGGCGGCGGGTTCGAAGCCCAAGCGATCGTGGTGGCCGCGGTCACCGGTTTGACCGGCTCCGCGAATGCGGAGATGGCCGCGCTCCTCGCGATGGCCAGCACGGATGCGGAAGTGGTCAGGGCCACGATGATGCACGTGATAGACCTGGCGTGGATGCAGCTGAGGCCGAAGGATGCGGAAATGCTTCTCGAGGCGGCTGAGTCGCGGGTTGCGGACAACGACGGCCGGATGCAGCTGATGGCGCAGCGATCGATGTTCGAGGGACAGCTCGCACGGCCGGTGCGGGCGATCGAGTCCGCGACCACGGCGTTGGCGTCACCGGGACTGCCGGACGGGTCGATAGCCCTTGCCAGCTGCGGATACGTCGCCGGTCTGGCCACAGTGGGCCGCGCCGACGAAATCGGTCCGGCGGTCGCACGTGGCCTCGCGGCGGCGAGTCGCTCGACGGAACTCGCCTACTTACGCTTCCCGCTGATCGGTCTGCAGATTACCGGGCTCCGCTTGGCGGGATATCTACAGGAGGCCGCCGACGTCGCACGCGAGTGCCGGGAATCGGCAGTGGGCTTCGACCTTCCCACCGTGATCAGCAGCGTGCTGATGGGAGACGCCATCCTCGCGCAGGGCCGGCCGGTCAGCGCCCTCCATTGGCTGCTCGAGGCCCACGCAGGCCTCGAGCGGTTCGATCACGCCGGCGGCTTCGAGTATGTCTGCCTGATTCCCTTGAGCCGTGCGCTGGTCCTCACCGGTGACCTGGTCGCCGGTGAGGAGGTGTTAGCGAAACTACGCGCCAACGAGCATCCCACACTGCTGTTTCTCCGGCCTGACATGCTGTTGGCCCAGGCGTGGATGGCTGCCGCACAAGGCGTTTCAAGCGATGCGATCGCGTTTGCGCAACAGGCGGCTTCGGTTGCGGTCGCGGCCGGGCAGTTTGCCCACGAGGTGCAGGCACTGCACACCGCGGCCTGCTTCGGCGACCGGTCCGTCGTCGAACGGCTCGCCGCTCTGGCCACGCGGGTGGACGGGCCTCGGGCCCGGGCCGCGGCCACGCACGCCGCCGCGCTAGCCGCCGACAACGGCGACGCACTGCGAGCTGCGTCTGTGGAGCTGGAGCAGATGGGAGACCTGCTGGCCGCCGCCGACGCGGCCGCGCAGGCGGCGACCGCATACACCCGTGTGGATCGGCGCGGCGCTGCCCAGAGCGCCGTCGCTCGCGTCCATCGGCTGACCGAACGCTGCGAGGGTGTCCGCACTCTCGCGACGATCGCCGCCATCCGGCCGTTGCCACTCACGGACCGCGAACGCGAGATCGCCACTTTGGCCGCACAGGGGATGTCTAACCGGGACATCGCTGACCGTCTGGTTATCTCAATACGTACCGTCGAAAATCACCTGTATAGGGTGAACGCGAGACTTGGCACCACCAGCCGAGCCGAACTCGCCGCCATACTCACGACGCCTGCCCCGGGGGTCAAAGAACAATGAGGTGACCGCAGCGACTTGGGGTCCCCGTAGTACTCGCCGAAAATCGGGCGGATATGGCTGGGTAGGCTTCTGAGCTGGGAATCTGTGGGTCTGGCGGGAGGTCGTTCTTGGCGACGCAGGTGTTCGCGGACGAGGAGCTGGAGCGCTTGCGGGGGTTCCCGGCAGATTGGCAGGGACGAGCTAGCGAGGTTCTTCACCCTGACTCCGGCGGATGTCGCGTTCGTCGATCCCGGTCGGGGCCGTGGTCCGGCGGACCGGCTCGGCCTGGCCGTGGCGTTATGCACGTTGCCGTGGCTGGGGTTCGTGCCGGACAAGGTGCTTTCGGCCCCGCCGGTGGCGGTGGCCAGGCTGGCCGAGCAGCTCGGCGTCGACCCGGCCGGGCTGCGCTCGTACGGGCGGCAGGCGAAGACGCGGACCGAGCATTTGCGGCTGGTGGCGAAGTATCTGGGGTGGCGGCTGCCGACCACGCTGGAGCTCAAGGAACTAGACGAGTTCCTGCTCGCCAGGGCGATGGAACACGACTCGCCGACCCTGCTGTTCCGGCTCGGGTGCGAGTACCTGATCTCGGCACGCGTGATCCGTCCGGGACTGGTGACCGTGGTCGAGCGGGTCGCCCACGCCCGCGCCGAGGCGCAGCGGGAGACGTTCGACCGGCTGGCGCACGAGTTCACCGAGGCACGGTGCGCCGCGCTGGACGGGCTGCTGATCACCGATCCGGAGATCCGCATGACCCGTCTGCGGTGGCTGGCCACCGGCCCGGTGGAGGCGTCCCCGGCCGCGGTGAAGGCCGAGGTCGCCAAGCTGGAGTTCCTGCGCTCTTTGGGCGCGGACGGTCTGGACCTGTCGGACCAGACGGAGTCCGCCACCCTGGGGAAGTCTCCTGTCCATGCTCCACGGGAAGTGCGAGACCAGAAGCCGCAGATACTCAGCAGTTAGCTGCGATAGCTCGTCACGGAGCGTACAAGCGCACGATCCGGTTCTGATGTTCCTCACACCCCCACACCTGCCCGATGTCGTCCTGCGCCGCCCCGGCTGGCTCGCTGTGCCGGACCGGCAAGGGCAAGGTCGCCGTGCAGTACCACACCGCCCGCTTCCGCCTGGTGCCTCAGCTCGCCAAGACGCTCAACGTGCCCACCCCGCCCGTACGCAAGCCCGGCACGGCCTGGGTGAAGCTGCCGCGGCCGCGTGCCGCCGGCGCCGAGCCGACTGGGCACGTCCGCCTCGGCTACGCCCGCGCCTCCACCGCCCGGCAGTCCCTCGACGCCCAGCTCGACTCCCCTCGCCGAGGCCGGGGTGACCCGGGTCTTCTCGGAAAAGATCTCCGCCCGGGTCACGAAGCGGCCCGAGCTGGACAGGGCCGTCACGCTCGCGCGGGAACTGCGCGCCTCCGGCGCCGCGGTCACCCTCGTCGTCCACGAGCACAAGCGCCTCGGCCGCGGCATCGACCTCGCCACGCTCGCCGAAGAACTCAAAGCGTCCGAGGTCGGGCTGGAGTTCCTCACCGGAGAGCTCCAGGGCCAGCACGATCCCTCCGGGGTCGTGTTCACCGTGCTCGCCGCGCTGTCCGGCATGGAACGCGAGTACATCCGCGACCGCACCCTCGAAGGCCACGAGTCCGCCCGCAAACGCGGCAAGACCATCGGCGGCGCCACCGTCGCCGACCCGGACATGCTCGCCATGGCCCTGCACTACCGGGATCAAGGTCTGAGCCTGCGCGACATAGCCGCGAAGCTCGTCATCACCAGCGGCAAGAAGAAGGGCCAGCACCCGTCACCGGCTACCGTCATGCGGATGCTGCGCGAACACGACGAGCAGGCCACCGCGACCGCAGAGGCGTGATCCACCGCTACCTTGCGGCTGGTGTCTGAGCCAGGACTCCGAGGCCGTGTTCGCTCTCCTGTCACTGCCGGGAGATGATGAGCCAGGGCCGCCGGGGCGGCCCGCCCCTCGACGGAGGGACGGGTGGGCCGCCGGTCCTGTCTATGCTCAGGCCCATGGCACTGGAATGGGAACAGATCATCGTCGACTCCGCCGACCCCGTCGCTCTCGGGCGCTGGTGGGCCAAGGCTCTCGGCTGGGTAGTGGTCGACGAATCCGAGGAAATCATCGAGATCCGGCCTGAGCCGGACCAGATGCCGGGGCTGCTCTTCGTGCCTGTCCCCGAGGGCAAGACGTCGAAGAACCGGCTCCACCCCGACTTCCGCCCCGACGACCAGGAGGCCGAGGTCGCCCGGCTGCTCTCCCTCGGTGCCCGGCGCGCCGACACCGTGCAGGACGAGCAGCACTGGGTGACCCTCCTCGACCCGGAGGGCAACGAGTTCTGCGTCCTGAGTGAGCGGAAGCGCTGAGCGGAAGCCGGGCAGTTGTCCGGGGCCCCGACGTCCCACGCAGCAACACGGACAGAATTGACACGGAAGCCGGATGGCGGTGGCGCGGCGCACCCGAGCGCGCCGGCACCGCCGGGTTCGTGCCGCGCGAGTTCCTGTTCTCCTGCCCGGGCTGTCCTGCGGTTCTCTGACCTACGCGGCACGACGTCGCGACGGCCTAGCCCAAGATCATCTCGTGGCGGGTTTGGAGCGTATCTGGGTCACACCCCTACGAGGGTGAAGTCGAGATCCGGTGGGTAGTGCTCGAGCCCAGCCGAGTACGCCGTGCCGAGTCCGGAACGCGGGGACTACCTGCGGACGCAGATCGCGCACCGATTAGGTTTCCGCGCCGTGCCCGTCTGTACGTGTGAGATCGACTCACAGGAGGCTGGCACGATGCGGAAACTGATCTTCGGCATGAACCTGAGCCTGGACGGCTACATCGCCGCGCCCGGCGACGACCTCGGCTGGAGCGTACCGAGCGACGAGCTGTTCCAGTGGTGGTCCGACCGGGTGGGGGCGACCGGCCTGGCGCTGTACGGGCGCAAACTGTGGGAGACGATGAGCTCCCACTGGCCGACCGCCGACCAGCAGCCCGGCGCCACACCGGCGGAGATCGAGTACGCCCGCCGCTGGCGGGACATGCCGAAGGTGGTGTTCTCCTCGACGACCAGCACGGTCGACTGGAACACCCGCCTGGTCACCGGCGACGCGGTCACCGAGATCACCCGGCTCAAGGCCGAGGACGGCGGCCCGATGGACATCTGCGGCGCCACGCTCGCCGCAGCGGCCATGCGGGCCGGGCTGATCGACGAGTACGTGCTGGTCACCGCACCGGCCTTGCTGGGCGGCGGCACGCCGTTCTTCACGGCCCTGGACAGCTGGGTGAACCTGAACCTGGTGGAGACGCGGACGTTTCCCGGCGGCGTGGTGCTGACCCGATACGAGACGAGGCGATGAGCACGGGCCAGATGCTCGGCTCGTGAGGCCAGGTCGAAATCCTTCCTGGCGTGCTCACCGTGACCCTCGGCTATGAGGGAACCTTCCCCGGGCCCTTCCTTGCGTTCCGAGTGAGCTGTTGACCGACGTGCTGGAGATGAGGGCGACGGCGTCGTTGATCGTGACGATGTTCTTCGGGCATGAAGATGCCCCGCCGGCAACGCCGGCGGGGCGGTGGTGTTCGCGTTGCCGCGTTGGTGTTCAGCTGGTCGGGGTGCTCATTTCGCGGTGACTTCGGTGACGGCGGCCCGTGCGCTGGACTCGTCGACGATGGGGCTTTTGTCTGATGACAGTGTCGGGGGCAGGCCCAGCCATGGTTTGTCGGTGGCGTCGAATCCGGTGAGCTCGGCGATCTTCCCGTCGACGATGTGCAGGACCGCGATGGTAAACAGCCGGTACTCCGGGTCGTCGGGGGTGCGGAGGTACAGCGCGGCGGCAGGCATGCGGTTGACCGTCGTGGTGATACAGCGCCAGTCGTCGTGGCCGCGCTGGAAGAGCCCACCGGAGACCCAGCCGTCCACCGCGTCCTTGGCCGTGATGACCGAGGTTCCCGGTTCGGGCAGCATCGCGAAGCGCAGGTCGTCGCGCAGCAGGGCCATCAGCCCGTCCAGGTCGTTGCGCTCATGGGCGTCCATATACGACTTCACCACGCCCCGCTCGTCATTCGACAGCTCGTGGGTGGCGGGGCTCCGCCAATCGAGGCGGCGGTCGGGCAGCTGCTCGCGCATCGTCACGCGCGCCCGCTGCAGTGCGCTGGTCACCGACGCGACGGTCAGCTCGAGGGCGTCGGCGGCCTTCGACGCCGGCCAGCCGAGGACGTCGCGCAGGATGAGCACCGCCCGCTGCCGCGGCGGCAGGTATTGGACGGCGACGATGAACGCCAGCTCGATCGTCTCCCGCGCCACCACCGATTCCTGCGGGTCCTCGGGGAGCATCCGGTCGGGGTAGGGCTGCAGGTACAGCACCTCGGAGCCGGGGTCCGGCAGCTCGGACGGTACGGGTGTGCGGTCGTTGCGCTTGTCCAGGAAGTCGAGGCAGGCGTTCGTCGCGATCCGGTACAGCCAGGTCCGCAGGGCCGCGTGGCCCTTGAACGACCCCCGCTTGTTCCACGCTCGCAGGAACGTCTCCTGCGTCAGGTCCTGGGCGTCCTCGTAGTTCGCGAGCATCCGGTAGCAGTGCACCTGCAGCTCACGCCGGTGGCGCTCCGTGATGAGTGCGAACCGCGCCGTGTCGCCTGAGCGGACCGCCGCGAGGAACGTGGCCTCGTCGGCGCCCAGCGGTCTGGTGTCGGTCATGGTCATCAATCCTTCCACCGGTGCGAAAACTAACAGAACTGACGACGTGGCGGAGGATTTCTGATCGGTGAAGCCGCTGACACCGGGCCGTTCGCCAGGCCGGATGGGTCGGGGTCGATCCAGGGAACGTGCTCCGGGTCGGGCACACCCTCGATGTCGAGGTGGGGTCAGCACGGCTAAGCGTTGTTTCTCGGCGCCTGCTACTTAGGGGCCGCATCGGCGCGCCTCCGACCGCGATGCCAAACCAGACGCCGCCTCGGCGAGGTCAGTCACCCGCGCGGCCTCGCCGAGGTCGGACAGGACGCCTAACCGACGGTTCAGACCAGCGGTGGCGCGGTCACAGCGTCGCGCTGAGCTTGGAGTTGCTTCATGTCGGTGGCATCCGACCGGCGGAGAACAAAGATCTTCGCCAGCGCGATGAGGCTGGGGCCGGTGAGGAGCGCTGCCAGCCACAGCTGTCCGTTGACGCCGACGACAACTGCGCCGGTGAGCATGCCGATCGCAATGGCGACGGAGCCGCAGGTCCGTGCCCCGGTCGTCCTCGTCTTCGCCGATCCGCCAAGCTTGTCAGATAATGGCGTATTATCTGACAACGGCGGGATCGGCTCCTGCGGGAACACCCGTGCGGGCCGTGCACCTTTCCCGGAAACGCCGCCCGCTGGAAGACCGGACGCTGTGGGCGATGCTCTACTCCACCGCCGCCCGCGCCGAGGAAGTCCTGCGCCTGAACGTCGAAGACCTCGACCGCGCCAACCGCCGCGCACGCACCATCCGCAAAGGCGGCAAAGCCGACGAGCTGCTCTACGACATCCGCACCGCCCGAATGCTCGGCCAGCTCCTCGGCCGCCGCACCCGCGGGCCGATCTTCCTGTCCGCGCGCATCGCCCCTGACGACGGCACCGCGCCCGTACGTGACGTCGACCCGGCCAGCCGCCGCCGACGCATGACCTACCGCACCGCCGAACGCCACCTCGGCGCCGCCACCGACGGCTGGAATCTGCACGACCTGCGCCACTCCCGACTCACCCACGCCGGCGAGGACGGCGCCACCGAAGCCGACCTGATGAACCTCTCCGGCCACGAAGACCGCCGCACCCTCCAGCGCTACCTCAAGCCCAGCAAAGAAGGACCCAGCGCCGACTCGACGGCATCGAGGCCCAGCGCGGTACCTGGACACCCAGCGCCGACGAACTCGCAGACCGCATGACCACCCGGTGATCATGCCGCCTGCCCGGTCGGATCATCGCTGGTCAGCGCCATATCCGCCCGATTTTCGGCGAGTACTACGGGGACCCCCTTTCTCCTCGCTCAGTGACCGGTTCGGCTGGCGAGGTGGCCTGCCGGCCCCTCTGGTGTGCCGCCCCCGGACCAGCGGGGGCGGCGGATTGTGTGGGATCAGATATCCAGCCCGTAGTACTGGGCCAGGTAGGTGATGACGTCATCGGCGTGGGGCAGCAGTTCGGGCAGGCGCGCGGCGAGCGCCGCGCGGGTGGCGACGGCCAGGTCCGACGCGCGGGTCGCGGAGGTGCGGACGTAGGGATCCAGGCGCTGGATCAGTTCGTAGTTGCTGTCGATGTTCTCCGCCCGCATCGCCCGCTCAAGCGGCGGCGCGCCGGGCGGCGGCACGGGCGGGAGCACCCTGCTGATGTAGGTGACGCGGTGCATGACCCGCCAGCAGGGCGGTTTGGCGACGGACTGGCGTGCCTGGCGCAGCGCGGCGGCGTTGGCCTCGTTGCTGTTCGACAGCCAGATCGGGTCGACGACCTTGTGGTAGAAGTCGTCGAAGTTGGCGCTGCTCTCGCCGAGGTAGAAGGTGAGGAAGCGGTAGGCGTCCACCTTTCCCGGCACGAGCACGGGCTTGCCTTGAGGGGTGAAGACGGGTTTGCCGTTGTCGTAGCGCTGCAGGTCGCCCGAGGGTGCGCAGTCGACGGTCAGGCCGAACCCGCGGCTGGCCTCCTTGGACTTGGCTCGGGTCACCGAGGTGCTGCCGCCGAGCGAGGCGTCGAACTTACCGGTCAGGCCCGTCGACTTGACCTTGAAGCCGAACTCGACGGAGCCGCTCAGCGTGCTCTTGAAGGTGTAGGAGCCGGAATGGGTCTCCGTGACGGCATCGGTGGCCTGGGTGGTCTCGGCGAAGAAGCCGCCCTGGGCGGTCCAGACATAGGTGTTGACCAGGTCGCGGTGGGAGAATCCCTCGGGCACGGCGCTGGAGGTGGCGTCCCGGTCAGGCTTGGCGGGAGGCTCGGTAATGCCCATGGCGCGAAGGATCTTGCGGGCCTGCTTGCCCGTGGGGTCGGCGTGGTGGGTTTCGGTGGAGGCGTTCTCGTAGAAGGCGCGCAGCCGCTCCTGTTCGCGCATGATGCGGCGTTTGAGGGCGTACGCTTCGCGGGGTTTGAAGAAGCTGTACTGGCCGTAGTCGATGGCGGTGGGGTAGTCGGGATCGCAGACCTTGCCACGGTCGTTGAAGCCGACCGCGCCATCCAGGGTGCCCTGCTTGGTGTAGCGGGGATTGACCGGGAACGAGATGATGTTCCAGTCCTTGGGGATGTCGGGGTTGGCCAGCATGCGGTAGGCGACCAGGGCGCCGCTGTGGGCCAGGCGCAGCGCGAAGACATCGGCCGTCTCCGACTGCACGAGCGCGAAGCCCATGTTGGCGGGCACGTAGCGGCGGCCGATGGCGGGGTTGAGCAGCTTGGTGGAATCCTCCAGGTGGCCGGAGAGCCGCAGTTTGGCCGCGCGGGTGGTGTTCAGGCCCTGGGAGAGCTTGGTCTCGCTCGACCAGGCGTTGGAGTACTCCAGGCCCGCCGTGATGAGCAACTCGGCCTTGATCTTCACGAGGGGTTCGGCGACTCCGATGCCTCCCGGCGCGGTGATCGACAGCACGCTCTGGTCGGTGTCGTTGCCGAGGGTGAAGCTGAAGGCGAAGTCGACGCTGCTGTTGCGGTTGGCCGACAGGCTGTAGACGACCTGGTTGGCCTCGTTGAACTCGACGCTGGAGGCGCCGGCGAAGGAGTCGGCACCGGTCAGGTTCTCCGACGGCACCGGAGGTGCGCTCTCGATGTAGCCGATGAGCTGCGGGTCGAACTGGACCTGGCCCACCCACTCGGACACGAGGCTGCCGACCTTGTAGCCGGTGACCAGGTGCCAGCGCCCGTCGCGCACGTAGCCGTAACAGCGTTTGAGCACGCCGAACGCCACGTTCTTGGCCGTGCGCTGCATGTCCGCGTACTCGCCCACGGCCGGGGCCGAGCCGATCGTGTCGTGGAAGGGGGTGCGGATGGCGGCCAGCGCCGAGCGCACCTGGGCGGTGTCGGTGGAGATGGGCGCGTTGGACAGCAGCGGGGTGGGACGGGCCGCGGGGAAGTCCAGGGAGTTGCCGCGCAGGCCCTCGTCGCGTACCTGCTTGGCGGTGTCGGTGGTGGAGTCGCGGTCGAAGGGCCAATAGGCGATGAGGTCCTGCTTGTCGCCCTGGAGCCGGGTGAAGAGGCTGTCCAGGATCTGTTCGGGGGTGCGTACCGTACGCCAGATGCGCACCTCCTCCAGCTTGCCGCCGAACGGCTCGCTCACCGCCCCAGAGGACAGCCGGGCGGCGAGGGTGAGCTGCTGATCGCCGTAGTCGCCCACGCCGGCGTCCGTGGTGGGGTCGCAGGTGAGCAGCTCGCCGTTGCGGTACAGGCGGAGCTTGCTGGCGTTCGGGTCGGGATCGCGGGTCCAGCGGGCGCCGCGCAGGCGAGCCGGGTAGGAGCCGCCGTCGTCGAAGGTGACGTTGCCGGTGTTCTCCTCGAACGCCCAGCGTGCCAGCAGCCCCTTGTCGTGTCCGGTGACGGGCAGTCCGATCTGGGCCTCCTTGCGGGCCACGCGCCACAGCCGCACCTCGCCCAGCACGCCGGCCAGCGCATAGGCCTTGCCCGCGTCACGGGCCAGCCCGAGCGTCAGGCCGCTGGAGTTGCCCTGGGCGCCGGGGCCGGTGTACCGCTCGAAGCCGGCCGGCTGGCCGTCGATGTAGAAGCGGATGTCCTGCCAGGGCTGGCTGTCCGCCGGGGGCTGCGCGACGGAGGAGACCGCGATCTGGCGTCCCTGGCGGACCACGGCCACCCGGTGGAAGGCGTTCGGGCTGATGGCGCGGTTGGAGGCGTAGCGCACGACCTTGCCGTCGGGCTCCTCGAAGGTGAACTCCAGCTTGCCGTCCTGCCGTAAACACAAGTGGTACGGCACGCCGGCCCCCATGTCCGGCTCGCCCTTGGAGATCAGCCCCATGCGCTGGCCCAGCCGGTCGACCTTCAGGAACACCTCGATGGTCAGGTCTTCCGGCAGGTCCAGCGCCTCGTCCTTGGCCACCTCCAGGTGCGCACCGCCGTTGACCTGGACCCCCCACGACTGCTCGAAGCCGGCGGCCATGTGCGCCCACTCACCGCAGGGGAACACGTCGCGGCTGCGGAGGAAGCGGCCGCCGACCCCGGCCACCATCCGGTAGCCCTTGATCGGGGATTGTGCGGCCGACGCGCCGGGGAAGGTCCAGTAGCCCAGCAGACCGGGCTCGCGGCCGGACAGCCGCTGGTTGCGCTCGATGGTGATCTCGTCCGCGGTCCGGGCGCGGCCGAAGACGCGTACCTCGTCGATCTCGCCGGACAGGAACTGGCCGGCGAAGGGCTTGACGCCCAGGCGCAGCGGGCCTTTGCCGAAGTAGCCGGCGTTGGAGACGCGGCGGCCGACCTCGACTCCGTCGCGGTAGAGGATCTGGGTGCGGGTGGCGTGCTCGTACACGGCGGCCCAGTGGTGCCAGTTCAGGTCCAGGGAGCTCGGGGCGGTGTTGAGATCATCGCCGTAGAAGCTGAAGCCGAACGAGTTGTCGCCGAAGATCTGCAGGTGCAGTGTCCGGTTCTGCCCTCCGGCCATCTCGCCGTGGATCAGCAGCGGCTCGGTGGTCCCCCGGGAGGTGGTGCGCCGTACCCACATCTCGATCGTGAAGTCCCGCCCGGCCAGCTCGATGTTGTCGGCCAGGTCGACGAAGTCGTCGATGCCGTCGAACACCTGCGCGGTGTCCCGCGGCGCCTCCGCGAGCGCCAGCATGTACTGCGACGCGCCGGTGTTGGCGTTCAGGATCCTGGCCCTGCCGGCCATGGGCGAGGCGTGGACCCAGGCCTCCATGGTCAGGTCGCCGGTCGTCGTGACGCGCTCCAGTTGGCCTGCGGACAGGCGCAGGTGCTGCTCGCGGCCGTCGAAGGCGTACGCGCGGCCGGGCATCTCGCCCCGCCAGCGGCAGCCGTGCCCGGCGACCAGGCGTTTGGCCTTGCCGTTCACCAGGGCGGCGACGTTGCCGGGTGTGAGGCTGACCAGGCGCGAACCCGACGACAGCGACGCCCCCGGCCGGGAGCAGGTGGCCTGCTCGTAGTCGTAGGCGAGGAGGAAGATCTGCCCGCCGGGGGGGATCGGCCCGCCGACAGGGGTCAGGGTGAGACTCTTCTCCCCCAGGGCGTGGGCGGAGCCGGCGCGGAAACCGGTCGAGGTGCCGATCATGATGTGGCTCAACTCCGGCACGGCGGCCGCCAGCGGCTCGCCCAGCTCCACCCGGTCGCGGAGGATCCTGGAGACCGTGCCGAGCTTGACGGGCTCGCCCGGGGCTCCGGCCAGGATGGCCGCCATGCGCGCGGTGTCGCGTGGCAGCGACTTCCAGGTCTCGGTGTCCCGGCCGGCGGAGATGGTCAGGTCGCACCGGCCCGGCGCGTCGCCGTCGCTCACCGTGATCGTGAACGAGCCCAGGTCGATGGCCGCGTCCTTTGCCGTGAACAGGACCGCGCCGCCGCCGCCGACCAAGTCCTGAACCGACGGGCTGACCTGGGTGTCCAGATAGGCGGCGAAGAACTGGTCGTTGACGCCGCGGTAGTACAGCACCACGTTGCCGGTGGCGCTGTCCAGCAGGGCGGGCGCGTCACTGCAGCGGGCGAAGGCCAGCAGGGCGCCGTAGCAGCTCAGACCGGTGCGGTCCAGGTCGAGCAGCGGCATGTTCACGGTCAGGTCGGTATCGCCCTTGGTGGCGCCGGTCATCGCAGCGAGCTGGATGCGGGCCGCGTCCAGCTCGGCCTGCTTGCTGGCCAGCCTGCGCCGCAGCTCGTCGATCCTGGCCTGCGCCTTGAGCGCCACGTCCAGGACGGCCTTGGCCTGATCGCGTTCGATCTTGCGGTCCTTCAGCCGCTCGTCGATACCGGAGACCATGCTCATGCGGATCATCTTCACCAGGCCGAAGTCCATGTTCATGCCCACGCCGGCCTGGATGATGGTGGAGGTGGTGCCCGCGGAGGTCACCGGGAGCCTGCTGTTGCGGTTGACAATCCTGACGTACTCGCCGGCCTCCAGCAGGTAGAACTGGCCGTTCCACGCGTGGGTCTCCTGCCGGTGGAACTGGATGAGCTTTCCCATGTCGGAGGTGGATCCGCCGGACACGTTCATCTCGTAGCCGGTCAGGACGTTCTTGATGTAGTAGCAGGGCTTGCCGCCGTAGTCCTCGCCCACCGGGATGAACTGCCACAGGCCGGAACGCGCGCTGGCATCGACCAGTTTGCTGAGGTCGGCCCCGTCGTCGACGCTGTTGCCCCGGACCGCGATGTAGTACAGGTTCCGGGTGTCCAGGTTCTCCTTGAACTGCAGGCGATACCGCCATGCCGTCAGCCTGTCCTTCAAGCCGTCGTACGCCCTCTGCAGGGCGTCGACCTCATCGACCTTGACGTCGTAGGCGGCCTGCAGGGCGGGCACCTTCCCGGCCTCCGCCTTGAGCGCGTCGATGTCCCTGGGCAGGCTGAGGACCTCGGCGTCCAGCGCCGTGACCCGCTGCTCCAGCACGCTGATCGCGTCCAGGTTCTGGCTTTGCGCGGGCCGCTGCAGCACCGGCAGGTCCAGGACGTCGGCCACCTGGGCCAGCCGCCCGTCCCGGCCCACGCCGAAATCCACGCTCGCCACCTGCGCGTCCTTGTCGCCGGCCGCCTTGGTGGCAAAGGCCAGCAGCACCCGCGCCTGCTGTTTGACCGGCTTGGCGGCCACGCCGTACCCGGTGGTGGAGGCCTGCTGCTGGTGGTAGAGCACAGAGGCCAGCCCGGAGGTCACGCTCCTGCCCGTGATGGTGAAGCTGTCGCGGCGCACTCCCGGGTGGTCGCCCACGGGCGCCTGCGACCCCACCCACTGCGGGCCGCCGCGCAGCGTGCCGTGCAGGGCGTTGTCGCCCTGGTCGTAGGCGGTGGTGCCGCTGCCCTCGTCGAGGCGGTAGTAGGCCACCAGGCCCGGCTCGTTGCCGATGAGGCGGTGGTCCAGGTCCCGCTTCAGCTCCTCCGCCGTACGCGCGCGGTCCCAGACGCGCACCTCGTCGATCTCGCCGCGGAAGAACCTGCCCGGCTGTCCCGTGGAGTTCGTCGCGCCGATCAGGACCGACGCGGTCTGGTTGGCACGGAACGGCAATCGTACGGTGCCGCTCGCCCTGCCGTTGACGTACACGATCGCGTCGGAGCCGTCGTAGACCCCGGCCACGTGGGTGTACTCGTTCAGCGTGATGGGGTCGGAGGAGGCCACCGAGAAGGGCGCGCTGTCGTGCGAGAGGAACACCGTGCCGTCCTGGCGCGTCCCCAGCTGGCAGGCCGCGCCCTTGGCCAGGACGATCCCGTCGAAGGCCGACGGCTTGATCCACGCCTCGATCGTGTACGGCCCGCCGCCGAACTTCAGCACGGCCGGGTTGCCCAGGTCCACGTGTGCGGCCTTGCCGTCCAGGAGCAGCGCGGCCTCCGCGTGGCCCGCCGCGCCCGCGACCGGCACCAGCTCGCGGTTGGTGAACGGGCACGTTCCAGGGCTGCGCTCGAAGACCGCGTCGCGGTACTTGGGGTCGGGGCTGGTGTAGAACCGCGTGCCCTGGGTGTTGAACCAGCCGTCCGCGCCGCGTTCGACGTTGAAGGAGTCGACGCGTCCGGTGGCGTCGTTGTGCGCGAACAGCTGCCACCGCCACATCTCGTTCGTCGCGGTCGGCACCTGCACCGCCGTGAACCGGCCCTCCTTCAGGTTCCGGACGAAGGACAGCTCCCGCGTCGGCTCGTAGAACGGCCGCCCTTCCATGTCCTCGGTGCCCAAAGTGTCCTTGGCCGACTCCGGCCGGGTGGCGTGGCGGCTGCGCCGGTAGCGCACTTCGAGCACCGGCTTGAGCTTGCCGTCCACCAGCAGGAACCGGTCGCACAGCAGCGTGTCGCGTACCAGCGGCACCTGCTTGCCGCCGCTGAGCACATAGTCCTTCCTGGCCGTGTCGGACGAGCAGCCGCCGCCGGTCAGCTTGAACACCGCGTCCGCGTGGCCGTCGCCGATCGACTGTCGCAGGATCATCACGTACGTGCCGTCCGAGATCACCTGGAACGGGACCGCCGCCGTGAGCCGCGCGGTCGTGGACAGGAACGTGTCGATCTCGTCGGCCTCCAGCTGCTCGGCCGGCCCCGCTTCGATCCGGCCTCCCCGCTTGACCGTCGGCATCGCCGTGGCGCCGGCGATCCCGTAGCCGACCTCGGTGATCTCCCGCGGGAACGGCAGCTCGGCCGGGTTGTCGGCCCAGTACGCCGTGTCCAGCTCGCCCTTGGCCGCATCCTGCTTGGCCAGATCCAGGACGTTGTAGACAATCCGCCGCGCCGCGTCCATCGCGAACGCCACCGTGGTGCCCTGATGACGAACCATCGCCACATGCCTGTAAACGCGGTCGCCGTAGATCTTGAGCAGCGCATCCCCAGCCGCCATGACCACCCCTCTTCGCCCGCCGAAGTGCCTTTGACGATGATCTGAACCAAGTGATAGGTCAACCGATCAACGCGGCCACATCCGGTCATTCCCGGCCACCGGATACGCCCTGCTCAAGCACCTCTGGGACGGGAGCGTCCGGAAGGGAACTCCTCCTCATCTCAAGCCGCGCGTCAAACAGACGCTACTGGCCGTTCCGATCCTTCTCACGGGCCTTTTCGGTTGCTCAGGCGAAATCAGTTGGCGGGCTTGCCGAACCAGCGGGAGAGGTGGTCGTCCAGGTCCTGCTGATCGTCGCCGATCCAGGCGACGTGGCCG
>NZ_JBSFWD010000054.1:0-53943 GCF_053592655.1 Streptosporangium sp. NPDC002607 | reverse complement strand
GTCCACACCCGGGACCTTACGTCACAGGGGTTGCCGCGCGTGGCCATGTGGGCTGCGGTCGACAACGGACGACTCATCGGTGTGTGCACGACGCGGCGTAGGCCGCTGGTGCCTGGTAGCCGAGGGAGCTGTGTCGTCGGCGCGCGGCCGGGGCTGCGGTCGGCGGGTACCGGCACTTCGAGTTCCTCGCGCAGCGCGGGCACGAGGACGAAGCGCGGGGTGTGGTACTTCGAAGCGGTCTTCCCGCCCCTCGTGCGGCAGCGCCGCTGGTGGGCGCGTCACAGTTCGGGCAGTCGTGTCGTTCTACCGCCAATGCGGCCTGATTGGGTGTCAGACCCATGGTGGCAGTCTCTCAGAAGTGCCTCGCACAATATGCGGGTTTCGAGAGGGCTTTTGCGAACGGCGACCCGCGGAAACGTGATCGCTCCGGGGGCTTTCGCAGAACTCTCACATCTGGCCATTTCTGCGAATCACATACCGTCACCATCATCACAGGGAGTTACTAATCACTCTTAACGAGTCCGTCACTCCGGCAGACTCGGGCCTGACAGCCGCCAGCGGATGAGCACTCATAGCTACTGGACCGTGAGTCCTGCGCAAAGATCGTGCCCTCGCTGGTCGGCCGGGAGAGTTGATCGCCGCTGGGATGTCGTGCCCACCCGCAGAGGTGTGAGCACTGCTTGATTAGTTCGCTGATGGTTCTCCCACAGGCTGTTGAGTATCGACCGGTGTCGAAAACGGGGGAGGAAGTGTTGCGCCTGTTCGTGGGAGATGACTGGGCCGAGCAGCATCACGACGTCGAGCTGATGGACGCCTCGGGGCGCAGGCTGGCCAAGGCCTGCCTGCCCGAGGGAGTGGCGGGGATGACCAGGCTGCACGCGATGATCGCCGAGCAGCTCGATGAACCGGCCGAAGAGGCGGAGGTGGTGATCGGCATCGAGACCGATCGCGGCCTGTGGGTGCAGGCGCTGGTCGCCGCCGGGTACACGGTGCCGGCGGTCAATCCGCTGCAGGCGGCACGGTATCGGGAACGGCTGAGCGTCTCGGGCGCCAGGAGCGACGCGGCCGACGCTCACATGCCGGCCGACATGGTCCGCACCGACTCCCACCAGCTGCGCCCGGTCGCCGGCGACAGCGCCGAAGCCGAGGCGATCAAGGTGGTGACCCGGGCGCATAAGACATTGATCTGGGAACGGACCCGCCATGCTCAGCGGTTGCGGCACGCGCTGCGCGACTACTTCCCCGCCGCCCTTCAGGCGTTCGAGGACCTGGCCGCGGCCGACACTTTGGAGTTGCCGGGCAAGGTCCCTGATCCCGCGTCGGCGGCCAAGCTGACCAGCAGCCAGATCAGCGCGGCGCTCAAACACGCTCGCCGCCGGGGTGTTGGCGGCAAGGCCGCCGCGATCCAGGCCGCGCTGCGCACCGCGCACCTGAGCCAGCCCGCGGCCGTGCGCCCGGGTGCTCGCAGAGTTCGGCGACGCCGAAGGCCGCTACGTCAGCGCCAAAGCACGCAAGAACTACGCCGGCACCAGCCCGATCACCCGGGCGTCGGGCAAGAAGAAGGTCGCGCTCGCCCGCTACGTGCACAACGACCGGCTCCGCGCCCGTGACGTCTGCCATCACGCCGCCTTGCGCCAGGTGGCCAACCGCCTCGTCGGCATCCTGCACGGATGCCTGAAGACCAATACTCGTCTACGACGAGGCAACCGCCTGGTCACACCACACCAAAGCTTGACACTTAAGCTCCTGGGATGTCTTTACGGCTGGTGGCGCCGACCTGAGCGAGGGGCCCAGAACAGCGGGCTACGGCTTGCGCGCCACAGCCCCGTGCGCGTCGATCCAGGGCGTGTCGTCGGTGTCGGGCCGCCAGCGTGTGATGGGCACCAGCCCCGGCTCGACCAGCTCCATATCCGCGAAGCACTCGGCCAGCTGGTCGAGCCGACGCAGGTAGTACGGCACGGCTCCGCTCTCCGCGAGCTTCTCACTGCCCTCGTTGACCGTCTCGCCCGTGTCGGTCCCGTCCCAGAGCACGAGGTAGCTGCCGGAGGGCACGGCATCCATGACGCGCGAGACGATGGAGCGCATCACCGCGAAGTCCTCCACATAACCGAGGACGCCCATGAACATCACGGCGATCGGCCGGGTGAAGTCCAGGACGTTGCGGGCGTCCTCCACGATCAACTCGGGCTCGTGATAGTCACCGTCGACATAGGCGGTCACACCCTGCGGAGTGGTGTTGCGCAGCAGCGCTCTGGCGTGCACCAGCACCATGGGGTCGTTGTCGACGTAGACGATCCGCGCATGCGGCATGACCTGCTGAGCCACCTCGTGGGTGTTCTGCATCGTCGGCAGGCCGGTGCCGATGTCGAGGAACTGGTCGATTCCGGCCTCCGCGGCCAGGTGATGCACCACCCGGATGAGGAACTTCCGCGACTGCGCCGCCATCGTCACGATCTCGGGGTAGACCGCGGCGACTGCGTCGCCAGCCGTCCTGTCCGCCTCGAAGTTGTCCTTGCCGCCCATCCAGTAATTCCAGATCCGCGCCGCGTGCGGAATCTGCGGCTGGATCTTCGCGGCTAGGTCGCCGCGCCAGGGGATCAGAGGATCAGCCATGTGCTCGAACTCCGGAGGAAGGGGTGAGGTGACGAGAGCCGTGCAAGAGCGATCATAAGCCTCGGCGGCTGCGCGCACCGCCATGACAAGGCATGAAGGCCACGAGAGATCTCTTTACGATGAGTAACGGAGGCAATCTACAAGGTCCACGGCCTCGTCAACGCGCTCGAATTTCCTGGCCAGTGTGCCGGGCAACAGCATGCTGTACGAACTGCGCCTCCGTTATCCCGACGGCACACTCAAAACGATCAACCTCAGCGTGTTCGGCCCCGTTCTACTACCGGCCCAGACCGTGTACCGCTCGAATATTGAGTTTCGTAGTCTGAACCGGGGTTACGCGGCGTGGCGGTATTCGCTGATCATGCCCGTGACGACGGGTTTTCGGGGGACGGATCGCAGTTCGGCCCCATCCCGGACGGGCTGCGTTTCGGAGTCCGGGGGTCGCTGGTGGCGAGATTGGCAGGGTCTGTGCCCGTTGTAGTGGATCAGGTACTCGCGAAGCAGCAGGGGCAGGTGGCGTTCGCCAAGGATCAAGATCCGGTCCAGCAGTTCGCGGCGGAGGGTTCCGATCACGCGTTCGCAGATGGCCTTCATCCTTGGCGTCTGCGGCGGGGTGGTGATCCGCAGCCCCCGGCCTTACGCCTCCAGATTCGCCTCCAGTAAAATCTTGGAGGTACGTGTGGAGTACAGCAGACGCGATTTCCTGTCCGCCGTCGGTGTTTCCGGCGGCGCAGGGCGAAGTCGTCCACCGCCACTACCCGCACCGCGCCGACCGGCGGTTCAGGGACCGACCGCACCAGCCGCAACAGGGTGTCCTTGGCGACCGGCATCCCGAGCCGAGCCGCCAGACGAGCGCCTGCCCGGGCCGCCATCCCTACCGCGACCGAGGTCGGCATCCTCCGCAGCAGCGGCGTGTAGCGGGCGTGCGGACGGGGCAACCCGTCCACCTGCTCGACGAACGTCGCCGCCGCACGCGCGGCGTTCACGCACTTGAAACGCCGTGCCGTCACCGCCGGCACCGTCTCCACACCGCCGACCGCAGCGTCAGCCAGTCGCCGAACGTAGCGGTCATGCACCCTGCCCGAGACAACGCCGCAGTGCGGACGCACTCCCGTATCTGCCCGGCATCGGGCCCGCAACGTCACCGTCCCCGCCAGGTGTTCCACGGCCTCGACCACGATCCCCGCCCAATGCGGGATCAACTCCTCAACGCGGGCCGCCCATCCGGCTAGTGTTGCTCCGCATGACGCATACCGAGATCGAGGTCACCGCGGAGTTGGTGCGGGATCTGCTGCGTGACCAGCATCCCGACTTGGCCGATTACCCGGTGAGTCTCGGCGCGCGTGGCTGGGACAACCAGATTTGGCGGCTCGGCGACGACCTCGCCGTCCGGTTGCCCTGGGCGACGGAGTCCGCGGACGCGCTGCTGCGCAAGGAGCACACCTGGCTGCCTGCCCTGGCCCCGAGCCTTCCTCTGCCGGTTCCCGTCCCGCAACGCCTCGGCGAGCCCTCCGCGCGGTTTCCGCGCCCCTGGATCGTCACCACCTGGGTGCCGGGCGAGCCCGCCGACCGCGCCCCCGTCACGCGCGGCGCGGAGGCGGCCACCACCCTGGCCGCCTTCCTGACCGCTCTTCACCAACCCGCCCCCGAAGAGGTGGACACCGCCGGCCGGGGCCGCGGAGGGCCGCTGGCCTGCTCCTCCGAGTGGGTCGCCAAGCAGCTCACCTCGGCCACCGAGCTGGGACTGATCCCCGACCCGGACGCCGTCCGCGCGGTCTGGGAAGACGCCGCCGCCGCGCCCGACTGGGCCGGCCCGGCGCTCTGGCTCCACGGCGACCTGCATCCGGCCAACGTCCTCACCGCGGACGGCACCATCTGCGGCGTGATCGACTTCGGTGACCTGTTCGCCGGCGATCCGGCCGTCGACCTCGCCGCCGCTTGGATTCTGCTGCCGGACGGCACCGCCGACCGCTTCCATGCCGCCTACCAGCCGGCCCCGGAGGCCGCGACCCTGCGCCGCGCCCGCGGATGGGCCGTGATCCGCGCCCTCGTCGGCCTTCACGTCGGCGACGCCGGCGTCCACGGCCGGCCAGGCGGCAAGCCCACATGGGGCCCACCCGCCCACGCCGCACTGCGACGCCTCATCGCAACGGCCCATCACTGATCGATCACCTCTCCACGCGCTCGAATACCTTCGCGCCGGACCCCACCATGCTCGGCATGCCGGGATCTACTTGCCTGACGTGCCTTAACGACCTTCATGCGACTGACCGGCAGGTTCGCTTGACAACCCCAGATAACGATCGAGGTCTTGGGCGTGAACATCGAGGACCTGGACCTGGACCTGGCAGGGCGCCGGGCCCCGGTGAAGGTGAAGGGTGCCCGCGCCGCGCATCCGACGCCGCGGCGCGGTGCGCGAGGACTTCGTGCTGGAGACGGTGTACTGGGGCGCGGGCACCGCCCGGCTGCTGTCCCGCCTGCTCAAGGGCCGTACGCGGGGGCCGGTGTTCGTCACCCACCGCAGGCCGGGCCCAGGCAAGGTCGTCAGCCCGCGCGACGTGTGCCCGGACACCGGGCTGGTCCGGCTGTCGTACGGGCAGGCCCGCATGCTGCTGGACGAGCACACCGCCCTCGGCGGCGAGAGCGGCACGGGCTGGGATCTGCACGAGTGGCGGCATTCCGGGCTCACGCACCTCGGCGAGGCGGGGGCGAGCCTGCTGATGCTGATGGCGAAGTCCCGGCACAAGGAGCCCGAGAACGTACGGAAGTACTTCCATCCCTCAGCGGAGGCGATCGCCGAGGTCACGAGCCTGCTCGCGCCCGGCGACAGCCGACGCTGACCACACGACCTGGTGGTCAGCGTGCGGCGGACGGTCTGTCGGACTGGGAGTGGTAGTACCCCACGCCACCGGCCTCGGTATCCACGGTCGCGTCGAGCACGCCAGGGCTTACGGCATGATCACGACAGGTTCGGGGTCACCAGGGGATGACGCCGTCGTCCTCGAAGAACGAACCGGTCGGGCCGCCGTCGGGCAGCGTGGCGAGCCGGATCGGTGTGGCTGCGCCCTGCTCGGGAGTGCGGGGTCCATGGAAGCCGGTGAAGTCGGTCGCGACCAGGCCCGGGCAGGCGGCGTTGATCAGGATGTTCGTACCGGCGAACTGCCGGGCGTACTGCACGGTGACGGCGTTGAGGAACGACTTCGACGGCGAGTAGGCCGCCATGATGGGGCCGATCTCGATGTCCGGGTCCGCCTGCCGGGTCAGGGAGGCGACGGCACTGGAGACGTTGACGATGCGTGGCGACGTCGAGCGCCGCAGCAGGGGTAGCATCGCGTTGGTCACCCGGATGACACCGATGACGTTGGTCTCCACGACCGTACGGACCACGTCGAGGTCGAGCGTGGTCGGGTCCTGCATCCACCCCGGCCCCGTCTCTCCTGAGATACCGGCGTTGTTGACCAAGACGTCCAGGCGCCCGGCCTGCCGTTCGACCAATTCCGCGGCGTCGGTGACGCTCTGGTCGCCGGTCACATCCAGCGGCACCCCGAACGCGTCCACCCCGGCGGCGCGCAGCTTCTCAACGGCGACCTCAAGGCGGACCTCGTCGCGGGCTCCCACGCCCACGCGGTACCCGAGGGCGCCCAGCCCGGTCGCAATTTCGTACCCGATTCCCTTGTTCGCGCCGGTCACCAGCGCGATCTTCGTTTCGCTCATGCCGTCGATGCTCGCTCGCGAACGAGCGGCGCATCCAACACCGATACAGTGTCCTGTCATACCCGGTAGGTATCACAGGTACGCTGTGGCCATGGACACCCTGGAGACCCGCGAGCTGAGGTACTTCATGGCCGTCGCCGAGGAACTGCACTTCGGCCGCGCCGCCGAGCGCCTCGGCATGGCCCAGCCACCGCTCTCCCGGGCGATCCAGCAGCTCGAGCGGCGCCTCGGCGTCTCCCTGCTGGAACGTAACCGCCGCGGCGTCTCCCTGACCGGCGCCGGAGAGGTACTGCTGCACGAGGGCCGCGCAGCTCTCGACGCGACCACCGCCGCCGCTCGCCGTACCCGTCGCGCCGGTGGCGCCGACAGTCCGGGCGGCCCCCGCAACCGCCTGGTGCTGGCGGTGAAGGCCGCCGCGTCCCACGAGTTGCTGCAGAAGCTCCTCGACGCCTACGCGGCCGAGCCCGACGCCGCCGAGATCGAGGTGCTGCCGAGCGGCACGTGTGAGCAGGAAGAGATGCTGCGCGATGGCCGCGCTGATGTGGCGCTCATGCACGCGCCGTTCAACTCCCTCGCCGGGTTCGACAGCGAGGAACTGATGACCGAGGGGCAGATCGCTATCCTGCCCGCCGGGCACCCCCTCGCCGCGCACAAGACGTTGTCCCTGGCCGACGTCAGCGACATCCCCGATCTTCCGCTCGCCCGCTGGTCCCGCCACGGCACCTACCCACCCGGCCCGGGCCCCGAGATCCACGACCAGACGCAGCTGGCCCAGCTGATCGCCCTCGGACGCACCGTGGCCGTCTTCCCCGACTCCGCCCGCGCCTGGCTATGGGCCGAGCACACCGCCGTCCCCCTGACCGACGCACCCCCCGTCGTCACCCACATCGCCTGGCCCGCGCACAGCCGCTCCCTCGCCCTCGCCGGGCTGATCCGCACGGCCACACGGCTATGACCCTCTCGCGCCTTCCATCGCCGCCGTCACCCTGATGACACACCGCCTGACCGCCGCCCCCCACACCCCACCGCCGCCCGCCCACGGGCACCGCCGCGACTCCGTGTACTGCCGACCTCCGCGCCGGCAGAGGGCGTGCCGGGCCGCCCACGGGACGGGCGGGTCCGCGAAGCCGTCACGGCCCCGGCGGGCGAGACAGCTCCCGGAACCCCTTCTGGGTCGCTGACCAGCAGGTACTCCTTGATCAAGATGGTCACGACCACGACGAGCCGATGATGCCGTACGGCATTGCCGCATCACTCGTCGTCGGTGGCGTCCTTGCCGCGCAGCGGGCGCAGGCCGCCCGGCAGCCCAGGGAGCTGGAACGAATAGCGGCCGAGCATGTTGATGTGGTGCCGTACGAACGGTGAGAGGCGGGCGACGTCCTCGTCGCGGACATCGAAGCCGTCAGCGCGCAGCTGGTTCACCGCGGCGTCCATATACCGCGTGTTGAGCAGGTTGTGCGCACGCCGTTTGGCCTGCACCTTCTCCAGATCCGAGTCATCCAGGAAGAAGTACCGCTCCAGCTCCGCACGAGACGGCGCCCGTTGAACGCCGCGTATAGATTTTGGAATACGTCTTCGGCCTGAGCGTGGACGGCTTCGAGCAGGACGTGCGCAAGGTCGTCGCGCACTTCTCCGACGGGTCGTCCGGCGAATTCGACCTCCTGGTCGGCGCGGACGGACAGGGGTCGCACATCCGGCGGGCGATCCTCCCGGAAGGCTTCGACCCGTACTGGCGGGTCGGCATCCACATGGCCTACTGGTTCGTCCCGCGCATCGCGTCCGACAGCAACATCCGCGACACCTACATGGTCCCGGGCGGTCGCCAGATCATGCATCGCAGCCACAACCTGACCGAGACGCAGGTGTACTTCGTGATGCGGGAGGGCTCCGAGGAAGCCTCGGCGATCCACCGGGAGCCCGTCGAGCGCCAGCAGGAGTTCTGGGCCGACAGGTTCCGCGACGCCGGATGGCAGACCGAGCGCTTCGTCGAGGGCATGAAGACGAGCCCGTTCTTCTACTCCCAGGAGATCCTCCAGGTGCGCACCGACACCTGATCCAAAGGCCGCGTGGCCCTGGCCGGTGACGCCGCGCACTGCGCCTCCCCCGAAGTCGATCTGGGATAGGTCGGGGTCGAAGTCGTCGGGGCGTAGACGCAGTACGTCGGTGGCATACAGGCCGAACCAGCCGATGTGCGCGGTCAGGTAGGGCGACAGTTGCGCGATGTCGGCGGCGGTGATGTCCTTGCCCTTCTCGGGTTGCCAGCCCTCGGCCAGCAGCTGGCGCAGCACGTCGGTCATGTCCAGCGCGGTGTGGAAGATCACGCAGTTGGCCAGCAGAGAGTTGAATTTGATCATCTTCTCCTGCTCGGGTGCGGCCGGAATGCGGCAGAAAGACACCGCGCCGGGCGCTGACCGGACAGAACCTAGAAAGCCATCGACGAAGTTCTGGCACGCAGCCAACACCTGTGAGGCACAGCGAGCCCGGACGCTCCCCCTGCTGGGCATCGAAGCCTCCCGGAGGTTTGTCGGGGGTGAGTGTTACGGTCGCGCGCATGCGAAGCAGTTACCTTGCGTGGGACGACGCGGTGGACCTGTTCGAGCGGCGGAGGCTGCCGGAGGGGACGTACGAGAACCTGTACGAGGAGGAGTACATCCTGGTGCCCGGTCCGGCCTCGGTGACCGGAGAACTCCCCCTCAACGAGCACGAGCGGACTCCGTGGCGGACGGACACGCCCAACGCGGCCACCGGATACGTCGTGGACGGCGATCTGACCGTAGAGGGCAACATCGTCAACGTGGACGACGGCGCCGCCGCGCTGGTCGTCCTGGGGGACCTGCGGGCGAGGAACATCTACCTGGCGGGTGACACGAAGCTGATCGTGCTCGGCCACGTGACGGCGGAGACCTTCGTCGGCGACATGACCGACAAACTGGTGATGATCCACGGCGATCTGCGCACCACGGTGGCGATTTTCTGGAGGGAGTTCTGCCCCGACCTGGTCGCCGGCACGCTCCACGGCAGAACCCTCGCCCCCGCCTACCTCGACCTGCCCACGGCTCCCATCGGCGGCTTGGTCGACCCGACGCCCGATGCCCCGCTGACCAGCCTCTTGGTCCCCGAACTACTGATCAAGGGCGCCGTCAGCCCCGACGACTTCCCTGAGATCGGCATCCGTGGATCCACCCTCCGTGAGCACCTCCTCTCTGGCCTCCCCCTCACCAGAACCCCCTGATCCACAACCCCTTGTCCAGGGTGAAGGAGGAACAGGCAGGCTTAGCCAGAGTGGCACTCCCTGCACTGAATTGCCCCTTCGCCGTCCTGGTGTTCTGGGCGGTCAAGCCACCGTCGCTGCCATGGGAGGAAGCCCGGGGCGGCGGGCACGAGCGTCGAGACGGCGACCCGAGCCTTCGACGCGCTGGACCTGAAGGCCGGCGCGGTCCTGCTGATCGACGGCGCCTCGGGGGGCGCCGGCAGCATCGCGGTGCAACTGGCCCTCGCCCGCGGCGCGCGTGATCGGCGCGGGCCGCCCGGGCAGCCACCGCTTCATCGCCGGCCTCGGCGCCACTCCCGTCGGCTACGGCCCGGGACTACCCGGCCGCGTCCGCGCGCTCGGCCCCGTCGACCGCGCCCTGGACGCCGTCGGCGCGGGCTCGCTGCCCGAACCCATCACGATCGCCGACTTCGGCGGCCCGCGGCTCGGCGTCCGCCTGTCGCTCGGCGAACTCGGCGGTCAGCCGGACGGACGCCACGGCCTGGCGACCGCGGCCGCATTGAGCGAAGAGCGACGCTTCCGCGTCCCGTTGCGAGCGGTGCTCCCCCTCGCACAGGCGGCCGAGGCCCACGACTCACCGAACGAGGACCACGACGGGGCAAGATCGCCCTTCGACTGTGCGTCCTGCACCAGTCGCACCTCCTGCGCGGCGGCATGTATCCCGTATGACACGCGCCGAGCCGGCACGCGCAGCGCGACACTTTGTGATCGCGGCGGTGCGCCCCCAAGTGGACCGGACTACCTCCGTAGTCGCACGCAAGGCTGAACGTTTGACCGAAGTGGAGGCCGTGGCGGGATCGAGAGCATGGGCGGCATGGAAATCAAGATCATGCGCGTCCGCGTTGCGGGCGCTGCCGCCTTGGGGCTCCTCGCTCTCCTCGCATCCACGCCGGCCCAGGCCGCCAACGTGGCGCGGACCGAGCCCGTCGCGGACGAGCGCCTGGCGCTGCCGGCGCCGACCGGATCCCAGCCGGTGGGGACGGTCAGCCTGCACCTGGTCGACCGCGGCCGTCCCGACCCCTGGGTGCCCACGCAGAAGGCCAGAGAGCTCATGGTCTCGCTGTGGTACCCCGCCGAGAAGGGCGCCGGCCGGCCCGCGCGATATATGACCGATGAGGAGGCCGCGGCCCTGCTGGAAGGTCAGAAGCTCACCGGCGTCCCGAGTGAAGTGGTCAGCGGCGCCAAGACCCACGCCGTCACCGGGGCACGTCCGGCCGGCCGCAAGGGCACGCTGCCACTCGTGGCGCTCTCGCCCGGGTTCACGATGCCGCGCTCGTCACTGACCGGCCTCGCCGAGGAACTGGCCAGCCGCGGCTACGTGGTGGCCGGCATCGACCACGTTCACGAATCGTACGGTACGAGCCTGCCCAGCGGCCGGCTGGCCGGTTGCGTGGCCTGCAAGGAGCAAAAAGCCGACCCCTGGAAGTTCGGCGACAAGGCGGTCAGGGCACGGCAGGCGGACGTGGCGTTCGTGCTCGATCGGCTGCTCGGGCGGCGCCCGGTCTGGAAGGGTGCCAAGCTCATCGACCGCTCACGCATCGGCATGGCCGGGCACTCGCTGGGCGGCGCGAGCACGTCGTGGACGATGCTGCAGGACCCGCGCGTGCGCGCCGGGATCAACATGGACGGCGCCTTCTTCGTACCCATCCCCGACAAGGGCCTGGCACGGCCGTTCATGCTGATGGGTGCGGGCGAGGTGCACGAACCGGGCGGCAAGGACTTCACCTGGGGCCGCGACTGGGCGCGCATGACGGGCTGGAAGCGCTGGCTCACGATGGAGGGCGGCGACCACGCCTCCTTCACGGACTACCCGCTGCTGACCAAGCGGTCGGCGAGGGAACTGGAGACCACCCGGGCCTACGTGGCCGCCTTCATGGATCGGCACCTGCGCGAGCGCGACCAGCGACTCCTGGACGGCCCCTCCGGAACCTACCCCGAGGTCAAGTTCTGGAAGTAGGGCCCCATACGCCCCGGGGCGTTCGTGAGACGGCCCGAAGGGACGGTGACGGGGTCCCCGTCCGATCGTCTTGATCGGGCGGGACCCCTCGTGGTCTCGGCAGCGGTCCCGGGGCTCAGTACCCGGGAACCCGCACTACCCGGGCAGCGCCCGGGTGACCGGATCCATCCCCGTTTTCACCAGACCTCTACGCGCCGGCCCAGGCGACGACGATCCCCGCGGCAACGCACGTCCACAGCAGCAGCGATGCCCACCGTGGTCGTCCAGCGCAGTCGCGGCCGTGGTGCCCTGGCCAGGGGCGGGTGCGGTGCTCTCAGGACGCCTACGGTCACCCCAGTGCACAACAGCGCCGCGGCCACCGGCCACAAGGCGGGCCACACGATTGCGCCCGGCGTTGTGCCCGCGATGGTGGCCGCGAGGTAGCGGGCCAGATCCTCCGCCGTGCTCCAGCCGCCGGCGCCGGCGAGCGTGCACGCGCTCACCGATGCCGCCAGCCCGGCTTCCAAGTGCGGTGCGTGTAGCACCAGACGCCGCCACGACCCCACCAGCAACGAGGTGTCGATCTCATCTGGGGTGACGCGCTTGCGGCCCATCAGAGCGGGTAGCGCGCAACGCGGCCAACACCGGCTTGCCTTCGGCGGTGGCCCTGAACTGGATCACTTCACACGGCCGCACCAAGAAGGGCCGTACGGTGGCGAAGCGATTCACCAGCATCGCCCGCCACGCCTCATCGACATCCGAATTGGCCAGCGGAGTCAATTCGGTGATCGCCTCCAGCTCCGTGCGTGTGGGTGCCCCCTGAAACAAGGCAAACCCAGCCGCCTGCTTCATCCGACAAGAACTCGACCGGCACTGTGAACCTCCACCAGGTCAGTGACAAGACCCCCGAAGGTTCTGGCAATGATCACTGGCGTTCAAACCGGGAATCACCAGGACAAACGCTTAGCGCACGATCTGGTTCCGATGTTCCTCAACCCCCGGATTCCAGGCTGCGCCATCGTCGGGCAGCCCGACACGGCCTCCTCGACGGCCCGGCACTCATCGTCGGAGACGTCCTCGCGCAGGAGGACGAGCTCGCCCCGCGCGTTGACCTCGAACATCTCGGGCACGAGGGACTCGCAGACGCCGAGCCCGACGCACTTGGTCAAGTCAACGACGACCTTCATTGGGCCACCTCTCCGGCAGCCGGGCCGCCCTATGCCGTACGAGCACTCCAAACGCTACCTAGTGAATATTCAATAGGTAAGATGTGGGGCCGGCTCGCCGACCGGCCAGGGCCGAGGACACCGGTCCGTGCGTCGCCCTCGGAGATCAGGACGCCATCATGTCGTCCGCCGCCGGCGTGCCCTGCGGGATGGAGGGTCACACCGTAGGACACGAGCGCTTCCGCGAGATCATCCGGTCCGCCCGGAACAACACCCCATACGGCGCGTGCGGCCTTCGCGTCGCATGGGAGATGCTCACCACCGGGCCGGAAAGGACCCCATCCCCAGGCCGGGCCTACACCCCTCACCGAGTTGACGCGGTTAGTTTACATTCACTAAAAAGCCTTCGGTAGGATCGAGGCAGTGGACAGCACGACCGACCACGACCGACCTCGAAGGGAAGCTCATGGCCCGAACCGGAACCGGAACCGGCATCAGGCAGGCACGCACGCGCCTGAGCACTGATGAGCGTCGGCGCCAGTTGGCAGAGTCCGCTGGGCAGCAGTTTCACCGCCTCGGGTTCCATCAGGTCTCGATGGCGGAGGTTGCGACGTCGATCGGACTCACCGCACCGGCCATCTACCGGCACTACCGGAGCAAGCAGGAGCTGCTCGCGGCGGCGATAGGCAGCGCCCTCGACGTCGTCGACGCCGCTTCCGCCGACGCCGATTCAGCGCCGCTGCACGAACTGCTACCGCCGTTGGCCGCCGTTGCCGTCAAGCGGCGTGAGCTGTGGACCCTGCTCCAGCGCGAGTTGCGCCACCTCGAACCGGCGCAGCGGGCGCCGATCGAGGAGCGCTTCTCGGCGTTCATCGACCGCTTCAGCTCCGCGGTGCAGCGGCTACGCCCGGACGCCGACGCTCGAGATGTCCAACTGCTCGTCACCGCGGCCTTCGCCGTCCTTTCGAGCCCTGCGGTCTATGCGCGCAGGCTCCCCGCGGACGAACAGCAGCGCTGGCTCGCCGCCGCCGCGGAGGCGGTGTGCCGTGTGCGGTTGCCCTCGCCCGGTGGCGACCGTCACGCGCGCCAGGATACTCCGCCCGAACGAGCGGTCGCGGTGGAACCCACCGCGCCGTCCCGAAGCGAGGAACTGCTCAGGACGTCCGTACGGTTGTTCCACGAGCGGGGTTACGCGGCGGTCAGCCTCGATGACATCGGCGCCGAAGTCGGGATCGCCGGGCCGAGCATCTACTATCACTTCGCCACGAAGGCCGACCTTCTCGTCGCGGCGGTCACCAGGGCGACGGAGTGGTTGGCCGTGCACTGGGGTAGCGGCGTCGAGCCGCCGAGCCTTGACGATCTCGTAGGCGTGTACGTCGATCTCGGAGTGCGCGAACGGCTGCTCCTCGGTGTCTACGTGCTGGACGCGGTCAACCTGCCTGCCGAAGCGGGTCGGCGGATCAGGGCAGGTCTGCAGGCCGACGTCCAGGCGTGGTGCCAGGCGCTCGGCCGCGAACGCCCGGAGCTGAGCGAGGCGGAGCAAATGGTCCTCGTGCAGGCCGCGCGCGGCATCGTTCACGATGTCGTGCGGATCGGCCGGCTTCATGCCCGCCCAGGCCTGACCCAGGAGCTGCGGGTTCTCGTCCACGCCGCCCTGACAGCCGACGGACATGGGTAAGCCGGGCCGCGAGCGGAGCAGGAGGGACCTCCGAAGGGGCCGGCGCCACACCCTGTGGCCGATCACGCCCGGCTCGCTTCCACGTTGTCAGCCGGCGAACCGCTCGCGCATCTTCGTCATCGTCCGATGCTGACGGTCAACGCCCAGCCCAGCAGGGGACGCGCGCTCCGGTGTTGGGCTCGGCGAGTAAACAGGTTCACCCGGACAGCGCCGGCCTCTGGCGCTGTCCGGGTGAACCGCGTGATTCTGATCTCAGCCTGAGCCTGTGGAGTGTGACGTTTGGTTCCTGTCGAGCAGCGAGAGAAGGTACGCGCCGCCGATCTTCCCGTCGCGAGGTGGCAGGGCCCCAAGTTGACGCATCATCTCCGTGATCTCGTACTGTGCCAGGTAGCGAGACAGCAGCCCATCGGTGAACTCGAGAAAGATGTCGCAACCGTAGGTGTCGAATCGGCGGGTGGGGTCAAGTTGAGGCGGCCCGCTACCCTCCTGGCGGAACAGTACGAGCGCCCGGCCGTCCTCCGGTGCGGTGAACAGCTGCACCTCTTCGAAGTGGACGTCCGGCATCACCTTCCAGATTCGTTCGACGTACTCCCGGAGCGCTTCCCGGCCATGAATGACGTCGGTCCAGAAGACGGTGTCCTCCCAGACGATCTCCGAGTGCAGCAAGGCCAGGACCCGCTCGGTGTCGTGTGAGTTCCAGGCAGCGAGCCAGTCGGTGGCGAACCGGCGCAGGAACGCGGTGCCGACGGCGGCGTTGTTGTCCATGGCGTCTCAACTCCTCGATGTGGTGGTGAAATCTGGGTGCCGCTTCTGGAGGAAGGCGGCGATGCCCTCCGAACCGTTCGGTGTCTCGATCAGGGAGGCGATGGACTCGGCTTCGTGCTGGAGATGCTCCTTCAACGAGGTGGCGCCGGCGTCGCGTACGAGCTGAGCGGACTGTGCCAGCGCGTCGCGGGGTCCCTCTGCGAGCGAACGTGCCAGCCGCAACGCTTCCTCGTACACAGTGCCGGGCTCGACGACGCGGCTGACCAATCCCAGCCTTTCCGCCTCGATACCGTCCAGCCGCCGGTTGGTCAGGATCAGGTCGTTGGCGCGGGCCGGGCCGAGCACCCTCGTCAGGATCCAGGACACCCCGCAGTCGGGAGAGAGCCCGGCTGCGGTGTACGCGACCACGAAGCGGGCGGTGCGCTCAGCCAGCACGAGGTCGGCGGCGAGGGCGAAGCCGATCCCGCCGCCGGCACAGGCGCCGTGGACGGCGCTGATCACTGGCACGGGAAGCGCGCGAAGCCCGAGCACGGCCTCGTGCGCAGTGTCGGCGAGTTCCGCGAGGAACTCGCCGGGTGCCGCGGCGGTGGCGAAAACCTGAAGATCGCCGCCGACGCAGAACTGCTCGCCGTGTCCGAACAGGACCACCGCGCCCACTGTGGACATCGAGCCGACCTCGGTCACCGCGTTCCGGAGTCCCCGCGCCATCGGCAAATCGATGGCGTTGCCGTTGGCGGGCCGGGAAAGGCCGATCAGCGCAACGTCTTCGCGCACCTCGAGCGTAACTGGTGTGCTCATCCCGACACCGCTCAAAGACCGAGGTCCCGGCCGATGATCTCTTTCATGATCTCGGTCGTGCCGCCGTAGATGGTCTGGACGCGGGCGTCGGCGAAGGCGCGGCTGACCGGGTATTCGTGCATGTAGCCGTAACCGCCGTGCAGTTGCAGGCAGCGGTCGGCCACCCGGACCTGCAGTTCGGTGCACCACCATTTCGCCTTGGCGGCCTGGACGGGAGTCAGCTGCCCGTCTGCGTGCAGGGCCACGCAGTGGTCCACGAAGACCCGGGCGATATCGACTTCGGTGTGCAGTTCGGCCAGCAGGAACCTGTTGTGCTGGAAGGTCCCGATCGGCTGGCCGAAGACGCGGCGTTCGGTGACGTATTCCATCGTGCGGGCTAGCAAACCTTCCGCGGCGGAGACCCCGGTTACCGCCAGGGAGAGGCGTTCCTGCGGCAGGTTGCGCATAAGCTGGAAGAAGCCCCGCCCTTCCTCGCCGAGCCGATTGGCGACGGGTACGCGCACGTCGGTGAAGTGCAGCTCGCTGGTGTCCTGGCCGTGCAGGCCCAGCTTCTTCAAGTTCCGTCCTCGCTCGAAACCCCTCATGCCCCGCTCGACGACGAACAAGGTCAGGCCGCGATGCTTCTCCTCGGAGGTGCGGGCGGCCACCACGACGAGGTCGGCGTTCTGCCCGTTGGAGATGAAGGTCTTCGAGCCATTCAGGACGTAGTGATCGCCGTCGCGGACCGCGCGGGTCGCGATGCCGGACAGGTCGCTGCCGGTGCCCGGTTCGGTCATCGCGATCGCGCCGATCAGCTCGCCCGAGGTCATGCCGGGCAACCAGCGCGCCTTCTGCTCGTCGTTGGTCAACTCGAGGATGTACGGCCCGACCACGTCGTTCTGCAGGGCGAGCCCGAGGCCCGCCGAGGCGTAGCCGGACCGGCCGAACTCCTCGTCCACAATCGCGTTGAACCGCCAGTCGTCGATCCCGGGTCCGCCGTGGGCCTCCGGTGTCGCGAACAGCAGCAGGCCGGCCTCCCCTGCTTTAAGGAACAGTGATCGGTCGACGATCCCGCGCTGCTCCCACTCCTCGTCGTACAGGGCGACCTCGGTCTTGATGAAGGACTGCACGGCCTCCCGGAACAGCTCGTGGTCCTCCTCGTACACGCTGCGGGTGGCGTCAGGCATGCTCGCCTCCGGGCAGGAACAGATCGATCTTGAGATCGGCTTCGTCGGCGTCGCCGTAGCGATAGACGCTGAAGTCGGTGATTCCCTCGCTGCGCAGCAGGTCGTCGTCGATGAAGCACTGGCCGGTGTGGTCGGTGGCCTTGCGGGAGAGGATCGCGTGTGCGGCATCGGCCATGATCTCGGGGCGGCGGGACACGGCCATCGCCGTGTCGCCGCCGACGATGTTCTGCACCGCCGCGGTGGCGATCGTTGTGCGCGGCCACAGGCAGTTCGCGGCCAGCGGCCGCGGGTGGTTTTGCCCGGCCAGTCCGAGCGTCAGCATGGTCATGGCGTACTTGCTGATCGTGTAGGGCGCGTGCCGGTGCAGCCACACCGGGTCCGGGTTCAGCGGCGGCGACAGGGTGAGCACGTGCGGGTTGTCGGATTTGTAGAGGTGCGGCAGCGCGGCACTGATCAGGGTGAAGGTGCCGCGGGCGTTGATGTCGAGCATCAGGTCGTAGCGCTTGGGCGGCAGCTTGCCGATTGGGGCCAAGGCGATCGCCGAGGCGTTGTTCACCACGATGTCGATGCCGCCGAAGGTCGCCACAGCCCGATCGACTGCTTCGGTGACGTCCTCCTCGCGGCGGACGTCACCGACCACAGCGAGACCGTTGCCGCCGACGGCTTCGATGGCGGCGACGGCGGTGTGTACCGTGCCCGGCAGTCGTGGGTCGGGCTTATCGGTTTTGGCCAGCAGTACGACGTTCGCCCCGTCACGGGCGGCCCGGGTCGCGATGGCGAGACCGATACCGCGGCTGCCGCCGGACATCAGGATCGTGCGGCCTGCCAGCGACCTCGTCTGGTCATGGGTGCTCATCGGTAGTCCTCCCCGTTTTCGGCCTTGCGGACGAGTGATTCCGGTGGAGTGAACCGGTCGCCGTAGCGTTGCGCCAGTTCCCGTGCCCTGGCAACGAACCCGGGCAGGCCACCGTCGTACTGGTTGATGTACTGCAGGACTCCGCCGGTCCAGGTGGGAAAGCCGATGCCGAGGATCGACCCGATGTTGGCGTCCGCGACCGACCTGAGGACTTCCTCGTCCAGGCAGCGGATCGCGTCGAGCGCTTCGGCGAACAGCATGCGCTCCTGCATCTCGATCAGCGGCATCGTCGTGTTCGTGCCGCCGAAGGCGTCCTTCAGGCCGGGCCACAGACCCGCCTTGCGTCCATCGACGTAGTCGTAGAATCCGGCCCCGGCCGCACGTCCCCGGCGTCCGGACTTGTCGATCATTTGGTCGATCACCGCCGCGGCAGGGTGCGCCGGTCTGTCGATCCCGGCCGTGCGGTAGCCGGCGACGGTCTCCTCGCGGATCTTGCGGAGCAGGGTCAGCGTCAACTCGTCCACGAGGGCCAGAGCTCCGACCGGATATCCCGCCTGGATCGCCGCTTGCTCGATCGATGCTGCGGGCACTCCCTCGCCGAGCAGCGCGACTGCCTCGTTGACGAACTCCAGGATGACGCGGCTGGTGAAGAAGCCCCGGCTGTCGTTGACCACGATGGGGGTCTTGCCGATCTGCCGCGCGATGTCGATCGCCTTCGCCAAGGTGGCGTCGCTGGTCTTCTCGCCGACCACGATCTCCAGCAGCGTCATCTTGTCCACAGGGGAGAAAAAGTGCAGCCCGATGAAGTCCTCGGGCCTGGACACCCCTTCCGCGAGGCCGGTGATGGGCAAGGTAGAGGTGTTGGAGGCGAGCACGGCATCCGGGGTGAGGTGGACGGCCGTTTCGGCGATGACCTTCTTCTTCAGCTCGGGGTCTTCGAAGACCGCCTCGATGAGCAGATCGGCGTCTGCGGCGTCGGCCGGGTCGGCGGTCGGGTGAATCCGGGCCAGGACCTCCTCACGCTGCGCGGGCGTGGTGGTTCCTCGCTGGACCGCCTTGTCCAGGATCTTCGCACTGTAGCCCTTGCCACGCTCGGCCGCCTTCAGAGACACGTCCTTGAGGACGACTTCGAGGCCGGCCTTGGCGCTGACGTAGGCGATCCCGGCGCCCATCATGCCGCCACCGAGAACGACCAGCTTCCGGGCCTGATGCGGCGGGTAGCCCTCTGGGCGGCTGGCGCCCCGGTTGATCGCCTGCATGTCGAAGAACATCGACTTGATGATGTTCGCCGAGATCTGGCCGCAGATCAGGTCCGCGCAATACCGCGATTCGATGGTCAGGGCGTTGTCGAAATCCACCTGGGCGCCCTCGACCGCGGCTGCAAGCAGGTTGTGCGCGGCGGGAGCCGGCGATCCGTGGGTCTGTTTACGCAGCACCGCAGGCAGGGACGGCAGGACGGCGGCCAGCGCCGGGCCGGCCGGAGTGCCGCCGGGAATCAGGTGTCCAGGTCGGTCCCAAGGCTGTACCGGCTCTGGATTGGCCACGATCCACTCCCGGGCGGCCGTCGCGAGCTGTCCGGGATCGGCGACCAGTTCGTCGACCAGCCCTTTGTCCAGAGCGGCCCGCGGACGGAACTTCGTCCCGGTCAGCAGGATCTCCTGCAGGGCGGCCTGCAGACCGAACATACGGACCGTGCGGGTGGTCCCGCCGCCACCGGGCAGCAGGCCCAGCGTCACCTCGGGAAGACCGACGGCCACATGGGGCTGATCGAGCGCGATCCGGTGGTGGCAAGCCAGGGCGATCTCGTAGCCGCCGCCCAGCGCGGCGCCGTTGATCGTCGCGACGACCGGCCTGCCGAGGGTCTCCAGGCGCCGTAGGGCGGCCTTGACTCCGTCGAGCATGGTGGTGACGTCCGCGCGTTGATCCGCCGTGGCGCGCATCATCATTCCGAGGTCGCCACCGGCGAAGAACGTCTTCTTCGCCGAGGCGACGATCACGCCGGTGATGGAGTCACGCTCCGCGTGCAGGTGATCGACGAGGATCGGGAGCTCCCTGCGGAACCGGTCGTTCATGGTGTTGGCCGAGGCGTCCGGGTCGTCCATCGTCACGGTGACAATGCCGTCGGTGTCCCGTTCCCAGCGGAACATCGGGTGGTCGTAGTTCGTCATCGGTGGCTCCAAGAAATCGGTGTATACGGCGTCACAGACGTTCGATGAGAGTGGCGACACCCATGCCGGCGCCGATGCACAAGGTGACGAGCGCGCGGCGGGCCTGCCGGCGCTCGAGTTCGTCGAGCATGGTGCCGACGAGCATGGCCCCGGTCGCGCCCAACGGGTGGCCCATCGCGATGGCGCCGCCGTTGACGTTGATCTTCTCCAGCGGAATGCCGAGATCCTTGGCGTACTTCAGGGGGACCGCCGCGAATGCCTCGTTGATCTCGAACAGATCGATGTCGTCCACCGTGAGGCCGGTGTGGTCGAGCAGCTTGCGGGTGGCCGGGATGGGGCCGGTCAGCATGATCGTCGAGTCGGCTCCGGAGGTGGCGGTGGCGACGACTCGGCCGCGGGGCGTCAGGCCGTGCTGTTCGCCGATGCGCTCGTCGCCGATCAGCACGAGTGCCGCGCCGTCGACGATGCCCGACGAGTTGCCGGCGTGGTGCACGTGCTCGATCCGCTCAATCCAGTGGTAGCGCTGGAGCGCCACCGCGTCGAAACCGGCCTGCTCACCAAGCTTGGCGAACGACGGTTTGAGCGTGGCCAGCGACTCGGCCGTCGTGTCCGACCGCATGTGTTCGTCGTGGTCCAGTACGGCGACATCGTTGCGGTCGCGCACCGGCACGATGGATTTCGCGAAATACCCGCCGGACCACGCGGCAGCGGCGAGCCGCTGTGAGCGCTCCGCGTAGGAGTCGACAGTCTCCCGGGTGAAGCCCTCGATCGTGGCGATCAGGTCAGCGCTCACTCCCTGCGGAATGAAGGACGTCGCGAAGTTCGTCTCCGGGTCGTTCATCCAGGCGCCGCCGTCGGAGCCAAGCGGTATCCGCGACATCGATTCCACCCCGCCCGCTATCACGAGCCGGTCCCATCCCGACCGAACCTTCTGCGCGGCCGTGTTCACCGCTTCCAAACCGGACCCGCAGAATCGGTTGAGCTGCAGCCCCGACACGGTGTCGGGCAGACCCGCGGCGAGAGCGGCCGTACGGGGCAGGACCGAACCCTGGTCGCCGACCGGCGAGACGATGCCCAATACGAGGTCGTCGATCGCGGCGGGGTCGAGATCGGGGTGTCGGGCGCGTAGCTCATCGATCAGATCGACCACAAGGGTGACGGGCTTGATGGTGTGCAAGGACCCGGAGCTCTTCCCCCGGCCACGCGGAGTGCGGATGGCGTCGTAGATGAACGCTTCCGGTACCGACGGTGAGTGGGACATCGCGGTGCTTCCTTCCCGGACTGATGGGATCGGCTATTGACTCAGACGGTAGCTTAGTTAATATTCACTAGGCAAGCACGATGCTCGATCGCGCTGATACGCGACAGCACACGGCACGGCAATGAGGGGCTGAGTTGTGGCACGAACGACGACACGGAACGGTCGCGCCGGCGCTGCACGCCTCGGGGCCGAGCAGCGCAGAAGGCAGCTGGCACAGACGGCGGCACGGCGCTTCTATCGGTACGGCTACCAAGCGGTCGCGCTGGCCGACGTGGCGGCCGAGGTCGGCGTCACCGCACCGGCCGTCTACCGGCACTTCCGGAACAAGAACGCTCTGCTCGCCGGCGCCATCGACAGCGCGCTCGACGTGGTGGACGCCGCGTTCACCACGGACACGGACTCGCTGGACGACCTCCTGTTCGAGCTGGCGGGCGCCGCCCTCGACAGGCGCGACCTGTGGGTCCTGCTACAGCGTGAGATGCGGCACCTCGGCGGTGAGGAACGCGCGAGGATCGAGGCCCGGTTCGGCGAGTTCGTCTCCCGCTTCTCCGCACGCCTGCGGCATGCCCGCTCTGATGCCGATCGTGGCCGGCTGAGGCTGCTCATCGCCGCGGTGCTGGCGACCATGGCAAGTGCTTCGGTCAGCGGTATGCGCCTCCCCCGCGCTGAGTACCAACGCGTCCTCGCCGCCGCCGCAGCCGCGGCGGCCCGCACCGAGCTGCCGACGCCGGACCCGCGCACAGCGCCGTCGGCCGGGACCCGCCGGCCCCATGTCCCGCTGTCCCGCGCCGAGGAGCTGCTGGAAACCGCGATCACACTGTTCCATGAGCGTGGCTACGCGGGGGTCAGCCTGGACGATATCGGGGCGACGATCGGGCTGTCCGGCCCGAGCATCTACCACCACTTCGCGACGAAGTCCGAGATTCTCGTGACGGCCTTCACCCAGGCGGCACACCGGCTCGCGACTCAGCGGAAAGACGGTCGCGAAGACACCTCCCTCGACGACCTGGTGCGCGGCTACATCCACGTCGGTGTCCAGCAGCGACATCTCTTCGGCGTCTACGTGACCGAAGCGATCAACCTGCCGCAGGAGGCCGGTCGCCGGATCAGCGCCGAGCTGGCCGTGAACGTCGAGGAATGGGCGGCCGCGCTGCGGCTGCGGCGGCCCGAGTTGAGCGCGACCGAGAGCCACGTGCTCGTGTACGCGGCCCGCGGCATCGTCAACGACGTCGTCCGTGTCGGCCACCTGCACGCCCGACCGCACGTCGAGGCCGAGCTCGAGACCCTCCTGCACGCCGTCCTCAATGCGGACGTCACCCATGACACAACAGCCACGAGCCAATGACAACGAAAGGACAGGCAATGCGCATCGGACTGCAGCTCGGATACGGCCGTGACTTCCGGCAGGCGGCGGCACGGGTGGCCGAGTTGGAGAAGGCCGGCTTGGACCTGGTGAGCATCGCCGAGGCGTATTCGTTCGACGCGGTCTCCCAACTCGGCTACCTCGCGGCCCGCACCGACCGGCTGGAGATCACGTCCGGGATCCTGCAGCTCTACTCGCGCACGCCCACGCTCACCGCCATGACCGCCGCCGGCTTGGACCACGTGTCCGACGGGCGGTTCACGCTGGGTATCGGTGCTTCGGGCCCGCAGGTCGTCGAGGGCTTCCATGGTGTTCGCTACGACGCCCCGCTCGGCCGGACCCGCGAGATCGTTGAGATCTGCCGCCAGGTCTGGCGCCGGGAAAAAGTCGATCATTCCGGCCGCTACTACCAGATACCGTTGCGCGGCGACGCGAGCACGGGTCTCGGCAAACCACTCAAGATCATCAACCATCCCGTACGGGAGCGGATCCCGATCAGCATCGCCGCGATCGGCCCCAGGAACGTCGCCTTGGCGGCCGAGATAGCCGAAGGCTGGGAACCGATCTTCTTCCATCCCGAGAAGGCCGGCGAGGTGTGGGGACCCAGCCTCGCATCGGGCCGCGCGAAGCGCTCTCCCGAACTGGGTGAGCTGGACATCACTGTCGGAATCCCAGTGGCCTTCTGTGAGAACAGGACAGCCGCGGAGGTGTTCCTCGATGCCGTCCGGCCGCAGCTCGCGCTGTATATCGGCGGGATGGGAGCACGGGGCAAGAACTTCTACCACGATCTCGCCTGCCGGTACGGGTACGAGGAAGCCGCCGACCTGATCCAGGGGCACTACCTGGACGGACGAAGGAACGACGCGGCGGCGGCCGTTCCCGACGACCTGGTCCGCGCGGTTTCACTGATCGGCTCGCGCGCCGACATCGAGGAACGCCTGGCAGCCCTGCGCGCGGCGGGCATCACCACCATAAAGGCCGACCTGCTTTCTCCGGACCATGCCGATCAGCTTGCGGCTGTGGAGCAACTGTCGGAGATCACCGGCTGAGACCGGACTTCACCCGCTGAATTCCCACCCTCCCAAGAGCCAGAAAGGATCATCACTCGATGGCCGAGTACAAATACCTGATCACCTCCGTCGAAGACGGCGTCGGCGTCATTCAGCTCAACCACCCGGAGAAGCGCAACGCCCTCGGTTGGGACCTGCACCACGAGATCATCACCGCCCTGGAGGACTGGGCCGAGGACGACCGTGTGGCCGCCGTCCTGTTCGTGGGCAACGAGGACTACTTCTGCGCGGGCTGGGCACTCGACGTGCTCGATCAGATCACCGGCGAGGACCTCACCCGCTTCGTCGACCTGGCGTGCAAACTCATGGTGACGATCTACGACTATCGCAAGCCCACGGTCGCGGCCGTCGCCGGCGTGGCACCCGGCTACGGCATGGACCTGGCGAACATGTGCGATATCACGGTCGCCTCCGAAGACGCCGCATTCGGGTCCACACAGGTCAAATACGCCATGAACGGCTTCTACCACGGCATGCTGCGCAAGGCAGGCGCGCAACGGGCACGCCGGATGCTGTTCACCGGCGACCCGATCGACGCGCGGGAAGCCCACCGGGTCGGCCTCGTCGATGAGGTCGTACCGGTCGGCACCGTACGGGAAAACGGCCTTCGCCTCGCCCGGCACATCGCCGAGGCCGGCACCGAACTGACGACCGTGCTCAAGGAGGTCGCGTTGCGGGCCGGAAACATGGACCACATCGGCGCCACGGCCTACGAACTGCGCGTTACCGCCGACCTGGTCCAGCGCGGGCTGTTCACCAGGCGGCTCGGCGAAGGCCTCGACGCGCTGCGATCCGGACGGAGCAAGGCGACCGAGCGCCTGCGGCCCCGATCGTGACCTGACCCATCGTCCTCATCGGTCTCGAACAACAGCCATCCTCGATCCCACCATCCATTGTTTAGTGAATATTAACTAGATAAACTTCGACGCAGGTTCTCCCGGCCACACGGTGGCCGCGCTGGAACCAGGCACATCCCGAAGGGAGCACATCGATGACGACGGCGTCGAACCTGGCTACGGAATATCGGCATGCGGGGTACCGGGCGATCGGTCTGTGGAGCGATGACCGGATCGGTGATCTGCTGCCCTCCCAGGCCAAGCGGTACCCGGACAAGGAGCTGTTCTGCTTCGAGGAGCGGCGCATCACATACCGGGAGTTCGACGGCTGGACCAAGACGGTGGCCGCCGACCTGGTCCGTCGAGGTGTCCGCCGACACGACCGCGTCCTCGTGCAGCTGCCCAACTGCCTCGAGGCGCTGGTCCTCCAGGTCGCGGCGTTCCGCATCGGCGCGGTCGACGTGCCCGTCGTGCCGATCTACCGCGAGCACGAGATGCGCCGTATCCTGGCCGACTGCCGACCGGCGGCGATCGCCGCGGCTGCCGAGCTCGGCAGCCGACGGCCAGTCGAAGAGTTCGACAACCTGCTCGCCGAACTGGGGTTGGCTCCCGCGGTGCGCTACGTCGTGGGTGGGCACCGGGACGGTTGGGAACAGGTTCCGGCCGAAGAGGCCGAGGACGATGTCGAACTGCCTGAGCCGCTGTCGGCGGAGGAGCCGGCGCTGCTGCTCTACACCTCGGGAACGACCTCCGCACCCAAGGGTGCACTCCTGTCCAGCCAGGCGCTGCTCGCACACATGCGTAACTTCCAGGAGGCCCTCGGCGCCGGCGAGCAGACGGTGACCCTGGCCGCGACCCCGCTGTCCCATCTCGGCGGCTTCGTGGCCGGAGTGGTGTTTCCGGCCTTCCTCGGCGGAAGGTCGGTGATCACGCGCGGCTGGCAACCCGACGAGGCGCTCTCGCTCATCGAGCGGGAGCATGTGTCCCTGATGATGGGCGCCACCGTGTTCGTCTCCGATTTGGTGGACCGCTACGAGCGTGGTCTATCGCCCAGCCATCGCCTGCCGACCTACGCCTGCGCTGGTGCCGCCATCCCTGCCCCCCTCGTCGACCGTGCCGCTGAGGTGGGCGTCACCGTGGTGCGCGCTTATGGCATGACGGAAACGGCCGGAGTCTGCGCCATCGCCTCGTCCGGTGACCCGCTGGCCCGGCGCCGGGAATGGGACGGTCGGCTGCTGCGAGGTATGGAAATCCAGGCTGTGGACGAACAACGACGACTGCTCCCGCCGGGAACCGTGGGCGAGCTGCGGATCAGAGGGCCACAGCTGCTGTCCAGGTACACCGATCCCCAGCTGACCAAGGCGCAGATCGACGAGGACGGCTGGTTCTATCCGGGCGACGTGGGCCGGGTGGACGCCCAGGGCTGGGTGCAGATGACCGGCCGTAGCAAGGACATCATCAACCGCGGCGGCGAGAAGTTCTCGACCATGGACATCGAGCTCGCCATCGCGTCGCATCCCGATGTCGAGGCGGTGGCGGTCACCGCCATCCCGGACGAGCGGCTGGGGGAAGGAGTCGGGGCCTGGCTCGTCCTCAAACCCGGGGCCGAGTGGCGCGGAACGGAACCACTGATCGCGCACCTCGAGGCGGAGAAGCTGGCCAAGCAGAAGATTCCCACGCGCTGGCATGTGGTCGCCGAGATTCCGCGGAGCGCGGCCGGAAAGATCCAGAAGCACCGGCTGGCCAACCTCGACGACATCGTGTCGTAGAGACGAATTTCAACGAGAAGAGCGAATTTCAGCATGACTGAGTTTCAGAACATCAAATCCACCGTCAAGGGCGGCGTCGGGACGATCACCTTCGACCGGCTCGACCGCCGCAACGCCCTGAGCGTGGAGCTGATGACAGACCTGAGCGACCAGCTGGACGCGTGGGCTTACGACGACGAGGTCGCCGCGGTGGTGCTGACCGGCGGTGAAAACATCTTCTGCGCAGGCCTGGACCTGGACCTGCAGTCGGGATTCACCGAGGAAACCCGCGCGATCTACTCCGAAGCGTGCCTTCGGGCGTACGGCACACTGTTGGACTACCGGAAACCGACCATCGCCGCCGTCGGCGGTCCCGCGCTCGGCGGCGGATGCGATATCGCGGTCTTCTCCGACATCCGGATCGGCAGCGAAAACGCGATCTTCGGATACCCGCAGGTCAAGTTCGGGCTAACACCCTATTTCTCCCCTCTCTGGCGGATCGTCGGTCTGAGCCAGGCGAAGTTGCTGACGTTCTCCGGCGAACGGATAGACGCGAAGGAGGCCCTGAGGATCGGCCTCATCGACCGACTGGCACCCAAGGGCGAGGTAGTCGCTCACGCGAGCGCCCTCGCCGCCTCCATCGCGCAGACCACCGTCAAATCGGCGGTGAACAACAAGGAGATGGCACGGACGTCCCCAGCTCTCGACCCCAACAGCGCGCTCACCTACGAAACCCTTGCCTATCGAGAGGTGATCTGGCACCCCGACGTCGTGGCCCGCATCAACGACGCCTACCGCAAGATCAAGAAGAAGTAGCGATCCCGCCAGTGATATTCGTCGAGGAGCACGATGCATCTGCCGAAAACAGGTAAGGATGGCGCGACCATGCCTGGCATCGGCGGCGAGCTGTCGCAAGACGCGCCGCCTGACTGTGACCTGGGTGCGGTGGAAAGACGCTTCGGCATCGTCGGTTGCCGGGCCGATGGCAGGTTTCTGCGATCGGTGATGAGAACCGGTCCCTGGATGGACGACTCCCATGGGCGCCAGCAGGCGGGCGCACTGGCCGTGCTCCTCGACCACGTCTTGGGCGAAACCATTTACACCGCGAGACCGATCGGCCACTGGTCGCTGACCACCGAGTTGGCGTTCGACATTATCGTTCCACCACCGTGGAACACGGCAACATTGCACGCCACCTCCTGGGTCCCGAGGGCGGAGGCGACAGGAGGATTCGCTCAATGTGAAGTGGTCGACGACTTCGGCACCCTCATCGCGGTGAGCGCCGCCTGGACCCAGTACGTGCCGGCCGGTGATTCCCGTGTCGCCGCGGAGCGTGCCGTGCCGCCCGACGACCCTCCACCCGAAACCGTGAACTTCACCGAGCACCTGGGTGTGCGGATCAGCGCGGACGAGCAGCGTACACGCGTCGAACTCCCGGATCCTGAGCGCTGGAACAACGGGTACGGCATACTTCACGGCGGCGTCTGGGCGAGCCTGGCCGAGGTCGCGGCTGCGGAGGCGTTCGAGCGAGGCGGGGACCTGCGGACGGCTCATGTTCATGTTTCGTACCTGCGGCCCCCCGCACCCGGCGCGGCCATATCCATGATCGTTCAGCCAATGCATATCGGCCGCTCGTTCGGCGTGATCCAGGTGACGGGATCCGACGACTCCGGACGTTCCTGCGTGAGCGCGACCGTGACAGGACGGCGCCGCACAGCGTAATGAGCGAACATTGACTGGAGGATCAGAAATCGTGATCACCACGGAGATCAGCATTGAGGGCGACGGCCCGATCCGTCGCCTCACCCTGAATCGGCCGGCGCGACACAATGCGCAGACGCCCATAATGTGGGCCGAGCTCGCGGCCGCAGGGCGGGAACTGGCTGCTGACCCGGACGTGCGCTGTGTCGTCATCCGCGGCTCGGGTGAGTCTTTTAGTTCAGGTATCGATCTCGATGAGATGCGAACCCCGGACGGTTTCATCAGGCGACTCGCCGCCCACCCTGACGCTGACCCCGACCCGATGCTGGCTGACATAGAGGTAGCGCAGCAGGCGTTCCGATGGATACCCCGTGCGCCGTTTCTCGTCATCGCCGCCGTGACCGGGGTAGCCTTCGGCGCCGGATGCCAGCTCGCTCTGGCGTGTGATGTCCGGATCGTCGCGGCTGGCGCACGATTCGCCCTGCGCGAGGCGCGCTACGGGCTGATACCGGACATGGGAGCGACCGCCTCATTGCCGCGGCTGGTGGGCCGGGAACGTGCTTTGGACCTGATCCTCACCGGCAGGGAGCTCACGGGAGCGGAAGCGGTGGCGATGGGCCTTGCCCTGAGCGCTCACCCGGACGCCGAAGTGCCTGCCGCCGCAAGCGAGTATGCCGCGAAGATCGCTCGTATGCCGCGGTCGGGAATAGCCTATGTCAAGGCCGCGCTGGACGAGCCCGACCCAGACCGGAGCCTCCAACTAGCGGCGCTGGGCCAGGCCGCGTGCATCCGACAGGCGTCTCTTCCGCATTGACGGCTGAGCAACTGGTCCGTGAGCGGCAGATCCATGTGGCCGACGCCTGCGTAGGGCACTGATTTCGTTGCCATCATCGACCGGCCGGCAGGCGACGCAGACCGCCTACACATCAAAGCCTCGGCCACAGCGACGTCTACTAGGGGAGAGCATGCCAGAAGGTCCGATCGCACTCGACTTTCACGATCTCGTGGTCGTCGTCACCGGGGCCGGCGCCGGGCTCGGCCGACAGTACGCGCTCGACTTCGCAGCCGCAGGCGCGCGGGTGGTGGTGAACGCACGCCGCGCCGAGGTGGCGAAAGAGCTGGTGGACCGCATCGAGACGGCCGGTGGCACAGCCACCACCGCGGTGACCGATGCGCGAAACGGTGCAGCGATCGTCGATACAGCCATCGACACCTACGGCCGGATCGACGCGCTCGTGGTGAACGCCGGCCACGTACGAGATCGCACCTTCGGCCGGATGTCCGAGGAGGAATGGACCGAGATCGTGGATGTGCACCTAGGCGGTGCCTACACGGCCACCGCCGCGGCATGGCCGCACATGGTTCGGCAAGGACACGGCCGAATCGTGCTGACAACCTCGAGTGCGGGCCTGCACGGCAATCTCGGCCAGGCGAACTACGCCGCAGCCAAGGCAGCCATCATCGGTCTGGCCAAAGCGCTGGCGATCGAGGGGCAGCGACACGGCGTGCTGGTCAACGCGATCGCCCCCATGGCACACACCGACATGACGGACCGCGTGTTCGACGACGAATTGCGCGCCGGCCTGCCAGCCGCATCAGTGTCACCGTTCGTGCTCGCACTAGCGCATCCGGTCAGCACCACGACCGGTTCTGTGATCGAAACCGGCGGCGGCTGGGCTGCAGAGATGCGCTGGCAGCGGTCGGCAGGCGTGCGGTTCGCGGCCGCCGAGCTGACGCCCGCCGCGGTACTCGAACGCTGGCCCGCGATCGCGGATTTCACGACAGGTGCTGACTATCCGGCCAGCACCTCCGACTCCCTCGCCACGGCATTGGGCCACCCAACCGACGACAGCGTATGAACGGATCTCACATCTTGCCGGGCTGTTTCGTCGTCTGAGGGGTCACCGACGGGGTGGCCGGGTTCCATGGCCGCGCGGCGTGGCCACCGCAGCCAGGCTTGTTTGTGGGTGATGAGTCTTTAGTCCGTTGTAAATGATCTTGAATCTCAGCCACCGCCTTTACAATGTAGATTTATTAGATATGATCGCGCTCACAACGACGACGATCAGACATCCTCATGTCCTCCTGGATATCCGGCAGCCGTTCCTTGCCGACGTGTTCCGCGAGGACACCCGGACTACGACCTGCTGAGAGTCCTCTCGACCGGTAAGCCGCCCTGAATCCAATGGCGTACCACTCCCCTTCCTCGCCGCGGCGCGGTGGGGCATCTCCCCGCTCGGACCGGTCCGGTCGGATCCACGGGCACGGCCGGGCTTCACCAAGGCCGACTTCCATATCGACCGGCAGGCTCGTACCCTCACCTGCCCGGCCGGTTCGAAAGTCGTCGCAGTTTGTGTCTCTCTGCCTCTTCTACCTGATCACGGTTCGGGTGTTCGCCTGGCTGGTGTTACTGAGCCGCAGCCAGGCGTCAAAGGAGGTAATCCGTCATGAGGTGGCGATGTTGCGGTGTCAGGCCGCCCGTCCGAGACCGGATTGGGACGATCGGGCGGTGTTGGCGGCGCTAGTCTCGGCCTCGGCCTCGGCTTCCGCTCCCGACGCGACAGGAGCGGGCAGGCGAGCAACGGTAAGAAGACCGGGTACTGCCCACAGGGGCGCGGGGCGTATGGAGGCAGATCGCGCTGCTCGACACGCTCCCGTTCGGAGTGGCCCTCATCGCGTTCCTCACCGCCCTCGTGGAACACTCCAGGAAAGCGATCATCTGGACGGGCGTGTTGGGACTTCCCTCGCTCATCGTGATGATCATCGGGGTCATCGTCGGGATGTGAGCGTGGGAGTTCCGGGGTTGGCGACCCTGAGGCGGCCGACCACTGGACCTGGCTGATCATCGTTGCCCACGCCCAGCTCCGGCTCGCCCGATCCCGTTGGTGCCGCCGGTGATCACCACCGTCTTCACGCCTTCTCCTTCCCGGCCAGCTCGCCGAGCAGCCGCCAGGTGCGCTCGCGGCCCTGCGGCCCGGCCAGGTCGGTCTGGGTGAACACCACCTCGGTCGCGCCCGCGTCGAAATAGCGGCGCACCGCCGCGGCGATCGCCTCCTCGTCGCCGATCTCGACGAGGTCGGCGGCGCGCGACGCCCCCGACAGTTCGATCACCTTCTGGTAGGAGGGAACCCGGTCGTAGAAGGCGGTCTGCCGGGCCGCCTGTTCCCGCGCGGCCTCCACGTCGTCGGTGACGACCCCGGCGACGAGCGCGACGACGCGCGGAGCGGGCCGTCCCGCCGCTTCGGCCGCCGACAGCAGCCGCGGCACCACGTGCTCCGCGAGCGCCTTCGGCCCGGCCAGGAACGGCAGCGTCCCGTCGGCCAGTTCGCCCGTGACGCGCAGCGCCTGCGGTCCCATGGCCGCCACCAGGACCGGTACGGCCGGGGCCGCGCCCGCGAGCCCGGCGGGCATCGGGCTCACCGCCGTGAGCGTCTCGCCGTGGAAGTCGACCGACCCCTCGGCCAGCAAGGTCCGCAGCGCGGTGAGGAAGTCCCGCAGCCGGGCGATCGGCCGGTCGTGCGGGATGCCGAACACCGGCTCGACGAACGCCTTGGCGCCGAGCCCCAGTCCGAGCGTGTACCGGCCGCGCGTGGCCGCCTGCGTCGTCTGCGCCTGGGCGCCGACCAGCAGCGGGTGGCGTCCGAAGATGGGCACCGCGGAGGTTCCCACGTCCAGTCCCGGGACCTCCCGGCCGACGATCCCGGCCAGCGCGACGGAGTCGTAGTCGAACCGCTGCCCGAGCCAGACCGAGTCGATTCCCGCCGACTCCGCCACCCGCGCCTGATCCACGACGGCGTCCACGGCATTCTCCGCTTCCGCCGGCACCGATAGAGCAACACCTATGGTCATAATCCGACCAACCAAGTCGGATAACCATGAATTCCCGCGCGGACGGCCGTCGGCTTCGTAGCGAGGTCACGTGCCCCATATGGCCGACTCCCCCGGTTCCGGCCGACATCGGGATAGACCGACATCCTGAGAGCGTCAGGGAAAGCTCTCGGGGGGGCAGCCTTCCACTCCATTACCATTTGCACGGCTACCGCTCGGCCGCCAGTGCCCGTCGTGCTCCGTCTACGCACGAGCGACCACCACTCGATCAACGAGCAACTTCAGGGCGACCCCGCTTACTTGACCTTAAGAGGCCCAGCTCATGAAGGCACATCCTCCGGCGTGGCAGGGGTGCCGTCGGTGTTGAGGCCGTAGCGGGCCAGGTGCCGAGCCTGTTCGTGGCGGCCCAGCCGAACCAGCAGCTCGGGCAGCCGCTCGGCGGCACGGTGGTCGCCGATCACAACCGTGGACAGGAGAACCCGCTGGGCCTCGGCGAGGTCTCCACGCTGGACCAGAAGCTCCACCAGGTTTCTGGCGGCGTGGAAATCGGCAGGACACCCGTGAAGTCGGGCACGTAGTTCGTCGATTTCTCCTCGGTCGGCGAGAATGTCGGCGAGGGCCAAGCGTGCAAGCATGTCACCGGCATCGGCGCGCGCACGTAGCCCGTCGAGATCACCCCGGTCGGCCAGCAGCTCGGCCAACCGCTGGGCCGAGTTGTAGTCGTGGTTGTCGGCGCGCGCCCGCAGTTCGTCGATCTCGCCACGGTCGGTGAGAACGTCGGCCAGCCGCCTGGAGGCCCCGAAGTCATGGCCGGCGCGTGCGCGTAGTCTGTCGGCGTCCCCACGGTCCGCGACGCTTTCGAGCCACCGCCTGCCGGCGTCCTCATCGCCGGAGTCCGCGCGGCGCCGCAGCGCGTCGAGGTCGCCACGGTGTACGAGCAGGTCCAGTAGCCGCCGGGACGCGTTGTCGTCACCGCTGTCGGCACGAACGATGAGTTCGTCCACGCGGCCCCGATACACGAGAACGTCGGCGAGTTCCTGTGCCGCGTACCAGTGATCGCCGTCGGCGAGGGAACGCAGCTCATCGACATCTCCGCGATGGAGCAGGGCATCGACGAGCCGGAAGGCGGCCTGCGAGTCGCCGTCGCCGGCTCGGCTTCGCAACCGGCCGAGGTCTCCCCGCCGCACCAGGGCGCTCGCCAGCCGGCTTGCGGCCGTTCCATCTCCAGCCGCGGCTCGTTCGCCCAGCTCGTCGAGATCCACGGTCAACTCGTCGTGGATCGAGGTGATTCGCCGGTGCCGATCCATGCCTGCTTCACGCAGGACACGCCACGCACCCTCGCCGTCTCCTCTGTCGGCGAGTACGTGCGCGAGCTTGCGAGCGGCGTCCGAATCGCCGTGCCGCGCCCGGGTCGCCAACTCGTCCAGAGCACCGCGATCGGCCAGGACGGTGTTCAACACCTGTTTCGCTTCCCCGTCGGTGTCAACGGACACGAAGACGCGAAGCGCCGCGAGGTCTCCCCGGCAGACGAGAACCTTGATCAGGGTGTGGCCGGCCCACGCGTCACGAGCCGCGAACCGGCGGAGCCTGGCGATGTCTCCACGGTCGGCGAGCACGCCGGCCAGCCGATCGGAGGCCGTCCACCCGTACCTGATGAGGACCTCGAGCTCGTCGAGGTCGCCGAGGTGAACGAACACTCTGGCGATCCGGTCGAGCAGCATCTCATCGCCGCGCGCCGCCAGCGACATCAGTTCGCGGCGGTCACCCCTGTGTGCGAGCACCTCCACCAGCTGGGTGTCGACGATGCCTCGCCGAGCCTCGGCGAGGCGCCGCAGTCCGGGCATGTCGCCGCGGTGGCGGAGGAGGGTGAAGAGCCGTTTGGTGGCAGGCGCATCGGCCCGGGCGGCCAGCTCCGCCAGCTCGTCACGGTGTGCCAGGTAGGTCGCCAGTCGCTCGCGGGCCGCCGTCTGCTCGCGTTTCTCTTTGCGAGACCCCAGCAGGAGATCGTCTTCGGCGGGAAGATCGACGCTGGACTCGAACCGGGCGCGCGCGCGTAACTCCTCGCCGTCGCCCCGCCGAGCCAGCACCTCGGCCAGCTGCTCGGCGGCGGCCAGGTCGCCGCGATCGGCCAGGGCACTTAGTTCGTCGTTGGCGCCGCGATCGGCGAGCACCCGGGCCAGTCGTTGGCCTGTTCCCCGGCTCGGGAAGGCGGTCGGCCGGAACAACATGCGGAGCTGGTCCAGCTCCCCCCGCCAGACGAGTGCCTCGGCGAGGCTTTCGGCCGCCGCTTCGGCGGGTTGGCGGCGGAGTAGCGTTCCGTCGCCGATGTCCTCGGCGCGGGCTCTCAGGTCCGCGAGACCGGCGGCGTCGCCGACGTGGACGGTCCACTGGTCGGCCGCGATCCGGCTCCCGGCATCCGCGGCACGGCGATACAGCGGTACCGCGTACTTGTGAAGCAGCCGTGCGCCGGCGCTCTCGGCAACCAGCACCACGTCGTCGACGTCGGTGAGGTGGGCGATGATCGCCTCCCACACGCGGGCCGGCACCGGTTCGGCGGCTCGGGCCTCGCCGAGATGCTGCAGCAGGTAGTCGGCGATGACGTACCCGACAGTCTGGCCCATCTCCGCACCGCCGACGCAGGTGAGCGCCGCGGCGGCCCCATGCAGCTTGCGGGTCGTGTAGGCCATCCCCTGCTCGAACCAGTCGGCGGGCGCCTCGGCTCGCTGCCGGTCGGTGCAGTAGGCCGGTGCCGCCTCACGTAACAGCTCCTCCGGCAGCGCATGCTCGGCACCCAGCAGTCTGACGTCGAGAGCGGCGAGCAGCACCGCCCAGGCGTACGGGTGCACGGTCTTGGCGATTTCCCAACGCCGCACAAGCTGTGGCGCGGCTGCGAGAGTCTGCGTCAGTCCGTACCCGGTAGTGGCGAGGGCCGTCGCGAGCAGCCGGTCGGTCGCGGCGGCGGCTTCGGCGCGTCTCCGCTCAGCCGCGGAGAACGTCTCCGGGACGATCACCACGTCGGCCAGCTCGATGAGCTCCCGCTCGTTGGCATGAGGGTCGGCGCCACCGTAGGCAGGCGTGTCGGTGAACCTGAGATAGCGATCCGGCCACACCGTCCCGACGATCACCACGGAGGACTCCGCGTTCAGAAGCTCACGCACGGTGCCGCTGGTGAGCCCACGTTCGCCGCCGAAGTAACGCTGGATCTCATCCAGCCACAGCACAGTCCGCTGCGAAGGGTCGCCGGCCAGCGCGGAGATCTCGGCCGCGGCCGCCGGGTGGAACAGCCGCCAGTCGGGCAACACAGCCCGCACGGCTTCGTAGGCGCAACGGGTCTTGCCGACCGAGGAGCCGCCGACGAGCAGCATGAAGCCGCCTCGGCGAGCCGCTTTGGCCAGCAATGCCCGAACCCCGTGCTCGCCGCCGTCCACATCGCGCTCGACGTAGGACGGCAGGTCCTCGTCCACACCGTCGACGCGGATGGACGCGTGCACGCCCAGCCTGCGCGGATCCGCCTCGGACACCCGAACCACCGCCGGCCCTGGTACGGGCTTCGCGCTGGGCGACCCTCCGGCGTCGGCCGTACTCATGTGCGACGTACTCCGGCCCGCCATGCCGAGCGGTCCGAGGTCGAGGCGCGTGCCGAGATCGCGGAGCAGCAGTGCGCGATCGACGGTCGCGGCCGCCTGCGCGTACCCGGATGACAGCTCCAGGAGATGCCGCCACAGGTCGGCGGCTTGCGGCAGCCCGCCGACCAGCTTCGCGAGTTCGCCGATGACGCGGGAACGGTCGGCCGGATCCTCGCCCTCCAGGGCGAGGTGGATGATGCGCAGTGCTCGCAGCAGACGCCAGGTCAGTTCGTCGACGCCGATGACGGCGTCAAGCTCCGCTTGGGCGGCGGCCACCGCGACAGCGGCCCTGAGCGTCCGTAATCGCTCTCGGATCTTCCCCCTTGTGGCTCGCGGCGCGTCCACTGCCGCGCGGAACTCCCCGTCGTCGCGCTGTCGCCTGGCGATCCACGCGAGGGTCTGTACCTCCGCGGACGCGGTGTGCGGCGCCGCGACAGCGAGGCCCATCCGCCAGCGGTCGGAGTCGAACTCGGCTCGGTGATCGACCAGCATGCGCAGGTAATCGGTCAACAAGGCGACGAACGGCGCACTGCCGGCACCGATCGTGGGATTGCGACGGACACCGACGAACATCCGGCGCTCCCCGGTAGGGCAGCGCCCGACGGCCACCACGTCGTCCACCGGGTGCCACGCGCCCTGTTGAAACCGCACCTCGCCCGGTGTGACGTCGTCACCCAGCCCTCGCACCGGGCTCTGCTGCAACAAGCAGGCGAGAAGGACCGCGCCGTACGCGTGCTCCAACACCACCCCGCCACCCCCGGTGGCGTACGGACTCGCATGCCCCCGCGTCCCCGAGCCGGGATCAGGATCATCGTGATCGTTCCTGCGAGCCACGCGCACAATCATGCCCTACTACACCGACGCGCCGTCCGACTCCGCTTCGTCCAGAAACCGCCAGGTGATAACTCCGCGACGTTAGCTTCCCGGCCCCGTGGTCTCCTGCGCCATGACAACCCTGCGATCGCGTCGGCTGGAGACCCTTCTCGGCACCGAGATCACTGAAGAGGCCCTCACCTGGGAGTACCTGCAGCGCCTTCTTGACGCTCAGGTGCCCGAGGCCGCCGACCTCGACTACAAGGTCAGCTACCCCACCCAGCCCAGCGACCGGCACAAGCCCGGTGGCGATGTCGCCGCGATGGCCTGCGGCCCCGGCCCCGAAACAGCGGTCGGGGCCGTCAACCAGACGACCCGGACCAGGCATCAGGCTCTGACAGCGCGCCCGGGCAAAGCGGTCGGCAACAGATACTCGTCGCGGACCACCAACTGGCCGCCGACAAGGACGTGGACGAAACCGGAGGAATGCCTGACCGTCTCGGTGTAGGTGGCACGGTCGCTGACGGTCTCGGGGTCGAAGACGGTCAGGTCGGCGTCGCAGCCCGCCTGAACACGGCCCTTGCGCCGCATCGCCGGGACACCCGAGCCCACCACGTCGGCGGGGATGAGCGTGCACCGGCGCACAGCCTCGGGCAGCGACAGGACGCCGTTCTGCCGGACGAGCCTGCGCAGCGTCCGGCCGTAGGTGCCGGCCGTACGGGGGTGGGTGACGGCGTCGGGCCCGAGCGGCCAAGAGAACGGGTCGGGCGCCCCCGAGCGCCACAGGAGGGGTACGGCGTCGGTGGCGACAGCGGCGTCGGTGAAGGTGAGGGCCCGCTGGATGTAGTCGAACTGGGCGGGGTCATCCTCGTCGAGCAGGTGGACGAAAGCCGCCGAGCCGGGTTCGCTCTCGCGGACCCGACGCAGGGTATCGGCGTCGGGGATACGCCCCTCGGCACCGAGCAGGCCGATGGAGTGCGGGGTCAGCCCGCGCCGGTGGAGAAATTCCGGGGCGAGGAAGGCCGCGCCGACACCGGTCATGCCCGCGCCGTAGGGGTAGGCCTCGGTGGTGACGCGCGAGCCTTCGGCGCGAACCTTCTCCACCAGGCCGAGCACGCGGTCGACATGGCGGATGGAGGTGCTGTTGACGTGGCAGTAGTGCATGTGCGCGCCGGTCTCGGCGGCGGCGCGGACGATCTCCTCGGCACCGTCGACGGGAGTGGAGGGGTCCATCTCGACAAGTTCGCGGGCGTGGGTATAGGTGGGCAGCCCGACGCGGGCGGCGAGGGCGGCCACGGCGAGGTACTCGGAGGGATCGACGCGGGGCGCGTAGCCGACGAGGATGCCGATGCCGAGCGCGCCGTCGCCGAGGTCGCGCTCCAGCATGCCGACGATGCGGTCGACGACATTTCGCGGAGCGGCGCGCTGCCATTCCTCGCGGCCGATGTTGGCGAGGAAGTCATTTCTCAGGTCGCCGCTGGTGTCGAGGCCGAGGAGGACGGCCATACGGGCCACAGCCCAGGAGGTGGCGAAGCCGTAGTTGAGGGGCCTGCCCTCGATCTCGGCCCTGCGGTAGGCGGCGGCGACCGGGTAGGCGCCGGCCTCGAGTTCCAGGACGGTAGTGACGCCGTCGAGCGCCTGCAGACGGTGGCCGGCGACGTCCATGCTGTGGCTGTGCAGGTCGATGAAGCCCGGACTGACGACCAGGCCGGTCGCGTCGACGGTGGTGACGCCGTCGAGCGGCTGTTCGGAGACGGCCTGGATGACCCCGCCGTTGACGCCGACGTCGCGTACGGCGTCCAGACCGGTCTCGGGGTCGATGACCCGGCCGCGGGCGAGGACCAGATCGTATGTCGTCATGCGAGCTCCTTCGTTGCGAGGCTGAACTGCTCAGGGCGCTGGGGCACGATCAACGCGATCAGCGCGCCGAGGACGGTGGTGACGATGAGCAGGCCGAAAGCAGCGGTGTAGGAGAACTTGTCGACCAGGAAGCCCATGAGGACGGGGGCGAGGACGCCGGCGAGCTGACCGCCGACGTTGACGACGCTCATGCCGGATCCGATGACGGCGGGCGGCAGGGCGCGCACGGGCATGCCGAGGATGCCCATCATGGAAAGGCCCGCCACGCCCATGGCGAGGGTCTGGTAGACGGTGAACTCGACGGCGGAGTCGGCCATCAGCATGAGCACCAGAAGTACGGCGGTGACCAGGAGCAGGGGGATGACGTAGAGCCGAGCTCTGTCGTGGAAGAAGCGGTCGAACAGCCAGCCGCCGAGGAAGACGGTCGCGCACGCGACCAGGCCGGGGATGGCGGACATGACGCCGGTGTTGATGAGGGAGATGCCGTGCTCCTCCAGCAGATAGCTGGGCACCCAGTCGATCACCCAGACGCCCATGAGCAGGCCGACGGTGACGGTCGCCGTTTTACGTATTTGCGCGGGCGCCAGGGTGGAGGTGCCTTCGGCGAGTCCCATTCACAGGCCTCCGGAGCTTTCAAATCAATGTCCCAGCAACCCTCCATCACGTCACCCGGGAGTGCTTCGTGCAGGAACATGAAGTCGGGGCCGCCGGCGGTGCGATTGCACCAAGATGGGGTCCCAGTAGTAACGACGCAGGAAACAACGGATAAGCAGGTCAGCGGCCCACCTTCCAAGCTGTGCCCGAAGGTCCTTAAGGGAGCTCTGACCTGCGTATCCGTTGAAAATTTCGCCGATACTACCGGGACCCCTGAACGCCTCGTCGAACGAGGGGGTCCCTGGCCTCACACAATCGCTCATTTCTGAGAACGCTCACCGCCTGGGCCCGGCTCGGCGTCTTCGGCGGCTCAGACCAGCGCGCCGGCCAGCAGGAAGATCGCGATTCCGTGCGCGAGGGCGGCGGCGATCACGCCGCTGCGCAGTCGCAGGAAAGCGCAGATCAGCCCCTCGTACAGGGTGAAGGCCAGCAGCGGCCCGCCGACGTCAGTGACCGTCGAGGCCAGGAAGACGTGGCAGGTGGCGAACAACAGAGCCGACAGCAGCGCCGCGCGGATGGCGCCGGTGTGCTGTTCCAGCCGTCCCTGAAGGAACCCGCGAAACAGCACCTCCTCGGCGAGGTTGCCCATCAGGCTGAAGGCCAGCAGCACCGGCAGCAACATGACGGCGACCGCTCCGCCCCGCTCCGCCATCGGCGTCGGTAGCGACAGCAGCAGGACCGGGCCGGCGGCCAGCACGCCGCCGCCGACGCCCCAGCTGACCGTGACCGGAGTGAACCGGCCCCAGCGCACCAAGGAGCGAAGCCCGCCGTCCAGGCGCAGCACCCCCGCGGTCAGTGCCAGCGTGCCGAGGCCGAACAGCAGCAGGATCCCCGCCTGGTCGGTGAAGCGCAGCCACGGAATCGCCCCCGCGGCGCCCAGCCGCCAGAACCCCAGCGGTGTCATCGCGTCCCTGATCAGGACGAAGCCGAAGATGAGCACCATGATGCGCAGCAGCGGGTCGCGCTCGCCGCGCGCCAGCGCGAAGCAGGCGCCGATCAGCAACAGGCCGGGCAGGATCCGGGCACCGTAGGCCAGGAGGTCGGGCAGCACGAAGACGTCTCCGTTCAGAGAGGGGGAAAGCAGGGAGCAGGTGGGGCGACCAGCCCGCCGTTCAATAATGCGAGCTATTCTCAGTTTTCGGTACTCGCATTGGAGGCACGTGCTCACGCCCCGTAAACACCCTCGCCAGCAGCGCTCCCGCGAGACGGTCGCGGCGATCCTGGAGGCAGCGGCTCAGCTTTTCCAGCGGCACGGCTACGCCGACACCACCACCAACAAGATCGCCGAACGCGCCGGGGTGTCCATCGGATCGCTGTATCAGTACTTCCCGAACAAGGACGCGCTGCTGGTCGCGCTGGCCGAGCACTACCTGACGCAGAGCGCCGAACAGGTCATCCAGGTGTTCGCCCGTGCCGCCGAGCATCGCCCGCCCCTGCCTGACCTCCTCGCCGACCTGGTGGGGTGCGTGGCCGCTTTGCATACCGACCGGCCTGACCTACACCGGCTGCTGTTCGACCAAGCCCCCCGCACCCCCGGCCTGGTCACCCGCTTCCGGCAAGCCGAACAGCAGATCGCCCATGCGCTGGCAGGCGAACTGCGCCGCCTGGGAACCGGCGGCCCCAATCCCGAACTGAACGCCCTGCTGGCCGTCCAGGGCATCGAGGCGCAACTGCACGGCGCCCTACTCGACCCCCCGGCCGACCGCGACGCCACCGGCCACGTGCACGCAGTGATCCGCCTCTGGCAGCAAGCCCTGGCTGAGCCCTGCCAACCCGAAAGACACTGAGTAGCCGACCGTCGTATTCCGGTGGGCCCCCTGCCTGACGATGGACCGCCCGGTGATGGCGGGGAAGGAACCGGTGTTCGCCCACGGCGCCCCGGTCGGCTACGTCACCAGCGCCGACTACGGCTTCACGATCGGCACGGCCATCGCCTACGCCTGGTTGCCGCCAGCGCCGGCCGTAGCCTCTCAGCGCCTGGAGATCGAGTACTTTGGCGAACGGCTTGCCGCCGTCGTCGCCAAGGAGCCGTTGTACGACCCGCGGATGAAGAGGCTCCGCGTCAGCGCGGGGTGAGGACGCAGAACTCGTTGCCCTCCGGGTCGACGAGGCACGTCCACGGGACGTCGCCCTGGCCGAGGTCGATGTCGGTGGCGCCGAGAACCCGCAGCCGGGCCACCTCCGCCGCCTGATCGTCACCGGGGTACGGCCGGAGGTCGAGATGGACTCGGTTCTTCGCGGTCTTGGCGTCGGGCGTGCGGAGGAACTCGAGATACGGTCCGACGCCCTTGGCGGAGCGCAGCACCGCATGATCGTCGGTCACCTCGTGCAGGGTCCAGTCCATCGCCTCGCCCCAGAACCGGGCCATGGCCCGCGGATCCGCGCAGTCGACCACCACCACGGCCATCGGCCCGGTGTCCCGGTAGATCTCCCGAGGCTCCAGCACGCAGAACTCGTTGCCCTCCGGGTCGACCAGGACCGTCCACGGAACGTCGCCCTGGCCCACGTCGGCGGGCGTCGCACCAAGATCCCGGAGGCGCGCGACCAGGTCCGCCTGATGGGCCGCAGAGGTGGTGGCGAGGTCGATGTGCACGCGGTTCTTCACCGTCTTGGGTTCCGGGACGGCGATGATGTCCAGGCAGACGGCGACGGGGTCGGGATAGGTGAAGCCCTCGGGTTCGAGGTTGGTCACGCCCGGTTCCTCGCTGGAAATGGTCCAGCCGAGCGCCTCGGCCCAGAATCGGCCGAGTGTGGAGTCATCCCGAGCATTCATCGCAATTTGAACAAGCCGCGTCGCCATGCCGCCGATCCTATGCCCACGTGGATGAACCGCGAGGAACCGCACCCCTTCGGCTCAACCGGCGGTACCGGGCAGGTCCAGGCCCTGCGTTTCGAGGAGAATGTTCGCGAGAACCAGCGCCACTTGTCGATCACGGGCTTTGTCGTGAAAGTTCCCCTGGGAGCCGCGCTGGGTTGCTCTCCGTACAAGCTACGCAACCGGGAAAGGCGCGCCAACGCTCTGACGGTCAGCGAGCGGGACGCGCGTGGCTCCGAGGCGCGCTTCGATCCGCCGTGCGGGAACGGCGAGGAGTAGATTCCTCCGGCAGCGACCCCAGCAGGGTGAGGGCGTCGGCGCTCGGCGAGCCCGGCTCGGCGCGGTAGACGACGAGCAGTTGCCCGTCGGCGCCGGTGACAGCGAGCTTCTCGTAGTGCAGTTCGATATCGCCGACGATCGGGTTGCGCAGGCGGTGCACACCACCGCCCGGATGCGGCTCGGCGTCGTGGCGCGACCAGAGCCGACGGAACAGGTCGCTCTTCACCGACAGTTCGCCGACCAGGTCGGTCAAGCGCGGGTCGTTGACGTCCGGACCGACCATCACCCGCAGGGCGGCGACCAGGCTGCCGACCCGGTTCTGCCAGCCGGGCAGAGACTCCTGCGCGGTGGGGTCGAGCAGCACCGAGCGAAGAATGTTGCTGCCCGGGGCGAAGACCGGCGACAACGCCACGGCGAGACGGTTGGCCGCCAGGACGTCCTGGAACGGCCCTTGGACGTAGGCGGGAGTGTTGTGCCAGGCATCAAGCAGAGGTCGCACGCTTGGTCGGACCCGAGCTGGGCGGTTCGGTGCTGGCCGAGCGCATCGAGGCCTACAACGGCACGCCCGCCGCGGGAATCCGCCGCATCCTCACCGAACGCACGACCCAAGGCATAGGCGACCCGGCTCTGATGGCCGCCGCGATGATCGCCAGCGTCGACCAGGACCCGGCACCCCGCCGCCTGGTCCTGGGGAGCGACGCCTACCAGGCCATCGAAAACGCACTGAACGCCCGACTGGCCGATGTCCGCCCCCAGCGCGAGTCGGCGGAGGCGACGGACGCCCCGCTGGAGGACGTGACCATAGGCGGCCCGGCCGACCTGGACGCTGAGAAACGCGACATGTAGGTGCGGGCCGTGCGACCAGACGGATGCCCAGGACCGGGACCGATGCATAACGCCCATGCTTTCATGCCGCGAGCTCGTCACCGTAAGTGAGTAGATCGGCTGGGGCGAGGCCCATGGGGAGGCCGGGTTCCGTGGGTGGCACTGAAACTCACTGACATCGAGGCCCGTCGGATTCCGCTGACGCTTCAACTCAGCCGCATCTGGCGCCCGCAGTCGCGAACAAAGCCACTGCACTCGGGTCCGTGTCGTGAGCCCCGAAGAGGATGGTGTCCTACGCACTCGCGGTGAGGTCCCCGGGCGTACAACATCCACACGGCAGCCGCCCCGTGGTCGACGACGACAAGCGCGCCGCCAGCGCGGGGAGTCCATCCGCACCATCGCCGCCGGAGTCAAGGTCTCGGTCGGCGTCGTGCGCAAGACCCTGACCGACGCCCAACAGGAACAGGAACCGTAGCCTCCGCCAATCCCCCCTCAACTACCCAGCGTTACTTTGGAGCCTGGGTCAGCTTCGGGAGGAGGATGCCGGTCAGCGTGTTCATCAGCGCGACCCCCCGCTCGCGCCCCGCGTCGTCGGCGGGAAGCCCCCCCCCGGCGCCGCGCGGTGATAGAAGTCCGGCGCGACCGCCACGTAGCCGAGCGCCGCGATGCGATCGGCCACCTCGCGGATGTCGGCGGTGACCCCGAACAGCTGGTGCGCCAGGATACGAGCCAGGCGTGCGCGGCCTGGCCACTTAGGCGCGCATATCGCCCAGCCTGACCTCGGACAGCAGCCCGACGACCGCCTCGGCGGCGTCGCGGGCCGAGGCTGGGTTCTGGCCGGTGACCAGGCGGCCGTCCACCACCACCTGGGCGGCGAAGCCGGGGCCTGGCACGTGGGTGGCGCCTTCTGCGGTGAGCCGGTCGGCCAGTAGGAACGGCACCACGGACGTCAGCCCGACGGCTTCCTCCTCCTCGTTGGTGAAGGCGGCCACCCGCCTTCCGGACACCAGGGGCGAGCCGTCGGAGAGGGTGACCCCGGCCAGCGCCGACGGCCCATGGCAGACGGCCGCCACCACTCCGCCACTCTCGAAGATCTCCCGAGTCAGCCGCGACAGAGCGAGGTTGTCGGGAAAGTCCCACATGGTGCCGTGGCCTCCTGCGAAGAAGACCGCGTCGTACGCCAAAGGGTCAAGGGTGTCCACGGCAGGAGTCTCGCCCAGGCCGGACAGGAACCGGCGCTGCGCGGGGTCGGCAGGGTCGTCGCCGTCACGCGGCGGCACTCCGCCTCTGACGCTCGCCACGTCCACCTCGTGGCCTGCGGCGGTGAAGACCTCCCACGGATGCGCGGCCTCCGACACATAGAAGCCGGTCTTGCGTCCGGTGTCGCCCAGGGTGTCGTGGCTGGTCAGAACGATCAGAATTCTCATGCCCCGAGCATGCCTCCGGCGACCCATCACCCACCAATAGCACAAGCTCTGGGTATCATCAGCTTTCTGATGAGTTTGTCGTACGACCTGCTCCGCACGTTCCTGGCCGTCTACCGGGCCAGGTCGGTGACCCGCGCCGCCGAGCTGCTCCAGCTCTCCCAGCCCGCTGTCACCGCCCAGATCAGGTCGCTGGAGCGGGCTGTGCGCAGGCCGCTGTTCGAACGGGTGGCGCGCGGCATGGCACCCACGCCCGCTGCTGACGAGCTGGCCGCACGGCTCGCAGGGCCGCTCGACGCTCTCGACGAGCTGGTGACGGGCGATCTCGGCGAGCCTGCTGAGGTGTTCGGCCGCACCGTCCACCTGGGCGGCCCTGCCGAGCTGGTCTGCGCCAGGGTGCTGCCGTCGCTGGCCGCGATGGTGCGCGAGGGCCTGCGGCTGCGCGTCACGCTCGGCCTGCCTGAGCAGCTGCTCGCCGCCCTCGCCGACGGCAGCCTCGATCTGGTCATCTCCAGCGTGCGGCCGCGCAAGGCCGGCCTGCGGGTCGAGCCGCTGTGCGACGAGGAGTTCGTGCTCGTCGCCGCTCCCGGCTGGAGTTTCGGGCAGCTGGACGGCGCCCCGCTCGTCGCCTACGCGGAGAACCTGCCGATCCTGCGCCGCTACTGGCGCACCGTCTTCGACACCCGGCTCACGCGAAACCCCGCGCTGGTCGTTCCCGACCTGCGCGGGGTGCTGGCCGCCGTCGCGGCAGGAGCGGGGGTCACGGTGCTGCCGCGCTACCTGTGCGCGGCCGAATTGGCCGATGGGCGGCTCCTGGCCCTCCTGGAGCCGGAACTGCCGCCCATCAACACACTCTTCCTCGCCTCTCGCGCCGGGACCCGCCATCCGGCGGCGCAAGCCGTACACGGGCACCTGCTGCTGCAGGGCCGCACCTGGTCCTAGAGGATGGCTGATATCGCAGTACGCCGGTGGATAGGGGTGGTCGCCGCTGTTCGGGGGTGGTCGTGATGGCGACCGCGCGACGTCCGTGTCCACCAGTGCCGGGTCCGTTGGAGGAGTACGCGACCCGGTTCGATGATCTGTGGTGCTCGCTCGCGCAGCGCCGGGGGTTCCGTGAATATCTGGCCGGGCTGTTGCTGGCGCGCGATCGGAACAAGACGCACCAGGGCTCCTGGGCTCCGGTGGATGAGGCGCACACGCCGATCGACGCCGCCGGTGAGCTTGTGCGGCGTGAGTGGGAGTTAGAGGACCTCATCGAGTGCTGGACGCTGGATGAGGTCGAGCTGGAGCCGCTGGGCAACAAGACCGGGGCGACTCGGCTCGGGTTCGCGCTGCTGCTGAAGTTCTTCGAGCTGGAGGTACGCTTCCCCCGGCGCGAGGACATGCCCAGGGCCGCGGTGGAGTTCATGGCCGGCCAGGTGAAGGTCGACGCCGTGCTGTTCGCCGACTACCAGTGGTCGGCAGCACGATCGAGTACCACCGGGCGCAGATCCGCAAGACGTACGGGACGCGGCCGGCCAGTGAGTACGCCTTGAAGCCGAGATCTACCTCACCGCTACCTTGCGGCTCGCCGTGGCTTCGGGTGCGACATGAGGTCGCACGCTTTGAGTGATTACGTGAAAGGAGGCTCGACGATGTCGAGTACGTGATCCGGGTCGGTGTCCGAGACCCGTCCCCACCTCCGTGGACGCAGCCCGCGTACGAGAACCAACTGCGGGGCCTGGTGCCGCAGGACATGCCATGGGGAGCCGTAGTCGAGCGGGATGGACCGCTGGCGCGAACCCGCCATGGCGCCCATGGGACCGTCGACCCGACCCTCGTCGGCGGGCCGGGACAGCCCCGCTGGACGAGCTACGCGTACCTCGTCGACGAGCACGTCGTCCAAGTCACCAAAAACCTCCGGATGGGCACGTTCGGCAACTGGCGGGAAGCCTCCCTTTGTGTCTTCGGCGACGAACTCCTCGCCCATGTGGACGAGGAGCTCACCGACCTCCTCGGCATCGTGCTGCGGCGCGGCGGGCGCCCGGTCGGCAATGTCTGGAGCTTTCCCTGATGACATGCCACCTCTGTACGTTCAGCCGTACCTGCTTCTGTGCTCCGGCCTGTACGCCGACAGCCGCGTCCCATCAGGTCTGCGTGTTCAGCTGGAAGCGCCCTGTGCTCCCGGCTCGGTGGTGGCGGCTCAATCGCCGGGCGGATCAGGAAACGCACCCTGGGCGGAGGCTTCGGCGGCATGGTCTTTGGGGAGGCCGGGGTCGGCGGTTACTTGGTGATGGCGTTGAGCAGGTAGCGGCGTTGCTGCTCGGTCAGGTCACCGATACGGCGATTGGCGTCGATTCCGCCTACCGTCAGGAGCCTGGCGATCTCGACAGGGCTGTGGCCGGGCAGGATGGACAGGAGCCATCCGACCCAGGCGTTTTTGACGGCGTCGTCGGTGCGGGCCAACACCTCGGTCAGGGTCATCCGCCCGGTGACCACCGCTTCGCGCAACTGAGCCTGGGTCAACGGAGTCGACGCCTGCGGGGTCGGCGGCCGGGCAGAAGGTGTGGGGGCGGGTGAGGCGGGTGCCGTATGGCCGGCGACGTGGGGTCGGTGCCCGGTTTGCGGGTGGTCTTCACCCAGTACGCCGTGCGTGGCGATCAGGAGGGCGCCCCCGGTGACGGCGACGCCTGCGGCGACGGTCAGGTGGCGTTTGGACAGTCGACCGCCCTCTTGGCCGGCGGCGGCAAGTCTGAGGCCGACGATTGCGGTGCGCAGCAGCACACCGGTGACCATGCCGAGTAGGAGCGGCACGATCTGGCCGGGCAGCGGGGCGATGGTGGCGATCAGAATGCCGGCGGCCGGGCTGAGGCAGGAGACCACCAGCCACGGAGCCAGGCGCTGCCTGGCCATGTCCAGCAGGGCGGCCAGGGCCAGTCCTTCACCGGCCGAGTGGACCATGAGGGCGATGACGACCACGGCGGAGGCGGTCAGTGCCAACGTCGCGCCTTCGATCGCCCGGTGCAGGGTGAGGGCGGCCGCGGTGCCCATGCCGCCGAACAAGGCGGCGTCGACGGCTTCCTTGACGCGGCGGTGCAGGCCGGGCGCGTGCCTGCCACCGACCGGCCTGGATCCCCCGTGCCCGTGCCCGCAGCCTTTGCGGGTGAAGTGGGTGATCACCAGGAAGCCGAACACGATGGCCAGCCCGACGGCCCACAGGGGTACTCCCGTCTCAGCCGCATCTCGCCAGGCGTCGGGCAGCAGGTCGACCAGGGCGGTGATCAGCATCATCGCTGAGGCGATCGCCAGCCACACCGTCACCTTCGCGGAGTTACGCCGGGCCAGCCACGCCCCGGCGAGCGTGGACAGCGACATCAGCAGCACCGCAGCCCACGCGCCGGCACCGGGAGATGCTCCCTGCAGCGCCGGTCCCAGCGCCGGTGTCCCTTCGGCCATCAACATGTCTCACCACCTCTTATCGGGATTGGATCGCAGAAGAGTTTTCTCGAACCGGCCGGCGGGTCGTTCAGCGCTCTTCGGCGGCGGGGCCACCTGCAGGCGTGCCCGTCGGCGTGTCGCCGGCCGGGTGCGATGCCGGGTGCCTCGACGCCGGCTGCCGGCCGGTGACCATCGGTGACGGCGGCGGTGTCAGTCCCAGCTCGCCGAAATCGGCGAGTTCACCGAGCAGGCTCTGCAGTTGGTCGACCTGCGCTTGCAGGCTGTGCTTGAGCCGGTCGCTGTAGTCGGCGGCGAAAGCGTTGAACTCCTCGGTCCGGCGTTCCAGCTCCTGTCCGCAGGAGGCATGCACCTCTTGCCGCAGGACGGCGGCACGGTCGCGGGCTTGCGCCAGGATCACCTCGGCTTGCTGTTCGGCGGCAGCCAGCATCCGGTCGGCACTGTCCTGGGCCATCGCCATGATCCGCGTCACGCGCTCCTCCGCCGGTCCAGCATGCCTGGCGGCGCGCTCAGCGGCGGTCGCTCGGGCGTATAGCTCCGCGTTTTCTTGCACGAGCGTGGTGAAGGTGGTTTCGATATGGCCGAGGAAGGTGTCCACCTCGGCCAGGTCGTAGCCTTCGCGCAGCCGGACCACGGTGAACACCTGGTTGCGCACGGCGGCGGGGCTCAGCCGGCTCACGCTGGCGGGAAGGCCGGTGCCGAGCGGGGAGGTAGGGGTGTGGTCGATCTCATCGATGGGGGCGGGTGCGTGCCCGGGCTCGTCGTGCATGGCCTTTCACGTAACCTTTCACCATGGTTTTCGAAGCGTGACCGGGACTGACGAGATCGGGAACTGGTGTCGTCTGACCGTTGCGGTCCCGGGCTGTGGGAGATGCCTGGCCATGCGGCACGCGCCAAGGTCAGCTCATCGCGCCTGGCCTGGCCGCGTGGTGTTGGGTGAGGGTGGGTGTCTCACGACCGGCATGTTCCTCGGGCCCAGGCCAGGTAGTCGGTGCTCTGGTCGGTGAGGATGCGGGTGACGCCGTAGCCGGCCAGGCGTCGCCAGGCGTCACGGTTGTTGGGGGTCCAGGCGTAGACGGCCGCGCCCGCATTGCGGTAGGCGCGGACCCGGGCGCGGGTCAGCCGGTCGTAGCGCACCGCGACGAAGGCGTACGTGCCGGCCAGCGCGACCGATGGTGCGGACCTGGTCACCAGGCCCTTGCGGGCCGGGATGGAATCCACCGCCCGCAGCGCCGTGGGAGAAAACGAGGCCAGGTTCGCCCACCGAAAGGCGTCCTGGCGTCGGTAGGCGTCGTGCAGGGCACGCAGGTCCGCGGCGTCGGGAATCTGCTTGAGCTCGACCAGCGCCTCACTGACTCGGCCGCGCAGCAGCGCCAATGCCTGGCCTAGCGTCGGCGGGTGCTGCCCGTCGCCAGTACGCAGCGTGCGAAACCGGGTCAGCGTCATGGCCGCGACGCGGCCGCTGCCGGTGGTGGTTCGATCCACCGTGGCGTCGTGCATCAGCACTGGATGGTGGTCCTTGGTGAAACGGACGTCGAATTCAACACCGGCCGAGCCCGCATCCAGCGTGCGACCGAACGCGGTGAGGGTGTTCTCCAACCCGGCACTCCGATCCCCCCGGTGGGAGACCACGCTCGGTACCGAACACCTCGCTGCCGCCACGGCGCTGGACGTGCGGGTGATCTCGGCAAGGGTGAGGACCGTCAGCAACAAGATCATCAACGCCTCTCCCCGCAGGATCCGGGGCGCACCGTGCGTCTGAGGTTTCCCGTCCCCGGCCGACGAACGTCGCCGGGGACGGGGGGTGTGAGCCATGAGCGGCTACCTGCGGCCGCTACTTGGTGACCTTGCGCAGGTAGCCGGCCGAGGCCCAGCCGCGCTTGCCGTTGGCGGCCATGACCTTGACCCAGCCCCTGGTCGGCTTGCAGGCGCCGGCGAACCGGCCGTCGGCCACCCGCAGCCTGGCGACCGGGCGAAAGCGCAGCCCGGCGCCGGAGCGGACGTTGAGGAAGCTGACGCGCCGCACATGGGTGACCTGATAGGTGCAGGCCAGCGTCGGTCGGCCGGTCACGCCGACCGGACCGGCGTTGCGCACCTTGCGCAGGTGACTCGCCGAGGCCCAGCCGATCACGCCGCCGGCGCTCTTGATCCGCACCCAGCCGTTGACACTCGTGCAGGCGCCGGCGAACCGGCCGTCGGCCACCCGTAGCTTGCCGACCGGGCGGGAGGTCTTGTCTGTGCTGGAGCGGAGGTTGACGTACTGGTCGCGGTCGATGCGGTTAACCCGGTAGGTGCAGGCCAGCGCCGGCTGGCCGGTCACGGCGGGAGGGGAGGCGAGCTTGCGGAGGTTGCCGGACGGAGCCCAGCCGGTCACGCCGGTGGCGGTTTTGACCTGCACCCAGCCGTTGACGCTCGTGCAGGTACCGGCGACCGGCGCCTCGCCCGTCCGTAGCGTGCCGACCGGGCCGAAGGCCTTGCCGGCACCGGAGCGGATGTTCAGCACGGCGCCGGAGCGCACGTCGGTGACCTGATAGGTGCAGGCCAGGGCAGGACTGCCGGTCGTGCCGGCGAGGCGGGCGGCCGCGTGGGCGGGCAGGGCGGCCAGGATGAGTCCGCTCAGTGTGGCGCACGCGGCCAGGGTGGTGGTTCGCTTCGCGATCATTGCGATGTCTCCCTTTGATCGGCATCTGTTCACCGGCGCGGGGTCGGCAGCCTGGTCAAGCTAGGGGTACTTGACCTGCGATGCTCACGAAGGGTAATTTCCTCATTACCAAACGCTTAAACATATGACCAACTGAACAGGTATTCATTGCGATGAACAGCCCGTACCCCGACGAGGAAAAGAGGTAGGCGCTGTGCCCCCCGAACCACGCTCTGTGCACCTGAATAGCCATTCGCATGCGAGGGTGACTGCGCATCCCGACGCCCACTCCTCCTCGCTCGCGGACGCCGAGCGGGTGCAGGGCGTCCGACGGGCGCTGCCGACCGAACACACGGTGCAGGAGCTTGCGCAGGTCTTCGGACTGCTGGCCGATCCCGGGGCTGAGGCTGACGGCCGCGCTGCCGCAGGCGGGAGAGATGTGTGTGCGACCTGGCGGCGACCTCGTGCGCACTGCGGCTGCTGCGCACGCACCGCGTGGTGCAGGTCCGCCGAGCCGGACGGCTGGCGAACTACCGGCTCGCCGACTCCCACATGCGGATGCTGTTCGCCCTAGCGATCACCCATATCGGGCACGACACAGAAACCCACCACCAAGGGGAGCGAAGCGATGGCTGAGCGTGGACACCGAGGCGGGCATGGCTCCGGACACGGGCATGGGCATGCGGTGAGCGCTGAGGCCGATCGCCGCTACCTGACCGGGGCACTGGCGCTGATCGTCGGATTCATGGCGGTCGAGGTCGTCGTCGGCTTCATCGCCCGGTCTCTGGCCCTGATCTCCGATGCCGGTCATATGCTCACCGACGCCGTCGCCATCGTCTTCGCGCTGATCGCCATGCGGATCGCCGCCCGGCCACCGCAGGGCGGCTTCACCTACGGGCTCAAGCGCGCCGAGATCATCTCCGCGCAGATCAACGGCATCACCCTGCTACTGCTGGCCGCCTACTTCACCTACGAAGGCGTCCGCCGCCTGATCGTGCCTCCCGAGGTTGAAGGCCTGTACGTGGTGGTGACCGGCCTGGCCGGAATCGTCGTCAACCTGGCCGCCACCTGGCTGCTGTCTCGGGCCAACCGCTCCAGTCTCAACGTCGAAGGCGCCTACCAGCACATCCTCAACGACCTGTTCGCCTTCATCGCCACCACGATCGCCGGAGCCGTCATCTGGCTCACCGGCTGGACCCGTGCCGACGCGATCGCCGCCCTCGTCGTCGCCGTCCTGATGCTCACGGCGGGCTGGGGACTGGTCCGCGACGCGAGCCGGGTCTTCATGGAAGCCGCTCCCGCGAACATGAATCCCGCCGAGATCGGCGCCAGAACCGCCGCTTTGGAACACGTCGTCGAAGTGCATGACCTGCACATCTGGGAGGTCACCTCCGGCTACGCCGCGCTGTCGGCGCACATCCTGGTCGCCTCCGGCGCCGACTGTCACACCGTACGCCTGGCCGCCGAGCGGATATTCCACGACACCTACGGCATCGAGCACACCACCTTGCAGGTCGACCACGCCCCACCGCAACTGCTGACCATCGGCGGCACCGACACCCACTGCGCCGCACCCCACGGCCCCACCCACCACAGCCCCCCTCACGAAAACAGCACCATCCCCGCCACACCCCCGGCCGGCCACACCGATCCCGGCGATCAGAGCGATGCGGCCCACCTGTCACAGAGCCCGGAGTAGATCACGGCGTCCACCTTCGCGGCGATCATCGAAGCCGAGTTTTCGCGCTCTCCTGACGAGCCACCGGACTTCGGCGGATTCATCGGCCCGCGCGCTGCGTCAAGGGCAGGTGGGATCTGCCCGGCGAACGCGCCCCAGGTGAGGATCTCCCGTCGCGTCCAATGCCCGATCTTCACCGCGCCACGCCCGAAAAGCTGGGATGACCACCCCGCAAAGCGCATTAGCCACACACTGGAATTTCACTGTTAGAGCAGATCAGAGCCACTATTCGGTGAGCTTTGGCTGATCGATGTGGGGTGGTTCGATGAGTTTGTCGAGGCGTGAGATGGTCGCTGGACTGGGGGCGGTGGCCGTCTCCGCTGTTTCACCGCCGGGGACTCCGCCATCACCGGCGCCGCGGTTGCCGGAGGCCGAGCCGCTGATCGTTCCGGCCGGTCGTAGGCCTGACCAGCTCGCCAGGGATGAGAGCTTCTGGGGCACTGTGGCACGGCAGTACCGGGTCAGCCCGGACTTCATCAACCTGGAGAACGGCTACTACGGGATCATGCCTGAGCCGGTGCGTCAGGCATATCACCGCAACGTGGACCAGCTGAACGAGCTGAACTCCCACCTGCTGCGCACCTCCTACACCGATCGGGCCACCCAGGTCAGGAAACGCATCGCGACCGTCCTGGGTGCCTCCCATGAGGAGATCGCCCTGACCCGTGGTGGCACCGAAGCCCTGCAGAACCTGATCGGCGGCTACAACCGGCTGCGGCCGGGCGACGCGGTGATGTACGCCGACCTCGACTACCACAGCGCGCGGTACGCCATGAACTGGCTGCGCGGTCGGCGCGGGGTGAGCGTCGAGCGGATGGCCATCCCCGAGCCGGCGACCCGCCAGGTCGCACTGGACACCTACGCCCAGGCGCTACGCGACCATCCACGGGTCAAGTTGCTGCTGCTGAGTCATATGAACAACCGCACCGGACTCGTCCTGCCGGTGGCAGAGATCGTCACGATGGCCCGTGACAAAGGCGTCGACGTGATCGTCGACGCGGCCCACTCCTGGGGGCAGCTCGACTTCACCATCGGTGACCTCAAAGCGGATTTCGCGGTGTTCTCCTTGCACAAGTGGATGGGGGCGCCGTTGGGGTCGGGGTTCCTCTACATTCGCAAGAACCGCCTGGCCGACATCGACCCTGCTTTCGCCGACGAGACCTACTCCGGCCGCGACATCCGCTCGCGGGTCCACTCCGGCACCATGGACGTCGCCCCGATCCTCACCGTGGGCACCGCCCTGGACTTCCACGACACCCTGGGTGCCGCGGTCAAGCAGGCGCGGCTGCGCTTTCTGCGCGACCGCTGGGTGCACCAGGTGATCGACATTCCCAACCTGGAGATCCTCACTCCCGAGGAGCCCGCCATGTACGGGACCATGACCGCGTTCCGGATCACCGGACGTACCTCCGAAGCCGACAACGTCGCGATCACCAAGGATCTGATGGACAGGCATCGGATCTTCACGGTGCGCCGCGGCGGGCCGGTGCGGGGCGACTGCGTCCGGGTGACGCCGGCGCTGTTCACCTCCCGCGATCAGGTCGATCTGCTCGCCGTGGCGGTGCGCGAACTGGCCTCGCGGATGCGCCGCTGAAAACATGCCGGTCGGCGTAGTGCTCGGCGGTCCGCAGCGGGTCCAGCGGCACCTTGTCGTGATCATGGATGCCTCGCGTAGCGGGCCCGCCATCGGGCGGGCCCGCTACGCGCTCGAACACGCCTGCTTGGCGTCCTTCGGCGCGCTCAGCACCTCACACGGGGCCCGGCTGAGCCGTGACCGGGAACCCCGCGCCTGTTTTATGCCGTCGCCGGAGCGGTCTGTGGTGAGGCCGCCAGGCGTCCCGATCGATCCAGGGCGGCCACGGCCGCGGCGCAGCCAAGGCCGATCAGCGTCAGGG
>NZ_JBSFWD010000053.1:0-54009 GCF_053592655.1 Streptosporangium sp. NPDC002607 | reverse complement strand
GGACGAAGCGGTTGCGGGTGTCGCACGCGTTCCATTCGCCGTTGATGGAGCCGATGCTGGAGGACTTCCGTGCCCTGGCCCGGACGTTGTCCTACAGTTCGCCACAGATCCCGGTGGTGTCCACGGTGACCGGCCAGGCGGCCACCGACGAGCAGCTGTGCTCGCCGGACTACTGGGTCGAGCAGGTGCGTCGGGCCGTCCGCTTCTCCGACGGAATCCGGACGCTGCACGCTCAAGGAGTGCGGGCCTACCTGGAACTGGGCCCCGACGGCGTACTGACCGCCATGGCGCAGGACGTCCTGACAGACGCCGAGGCGGTGGCGGATCCGGACGCGCTGCTGGTGCCGGTGCTGCGCGGGGACCGGGACGAGCAGAACACGGTGATGACGGCGCTGGCCGCCCTGCACGTGCGCGGGGTGCCGGTGGACTGGTGTGCGGTGTTCCCCGGCGCCCGCCGGGTGGAGCTGCCCACCTACGCCTTCCAGCGCCGGCGTTTCTGGCCGAGGCCTGCGCTCTCCCGCGTCGGCGATGTGACCGACGCCGGGCTCGGAGCGCCGGACCATCCCTTGCTGGGAGCCGCCGTTGAGCTGGCGGGCGGCGACGAGGTGCTCTTCACCGGCCGGTTGTCGGTGCGTTCCCAGCCGTGGCTGGCCGATCACGTGGTGTCGGGCCGGGTGGTGGTACCGGCGACGGCGTTCCTGGAACTGGCGATCCGAGCCGGTGACGAGGTCGGCTGCGCGCGAGTGGACGAGCTGACCCTGGCCGCGCCGTTGACGCTGCCCGAACAGGGCGGTGTCCAGGTACAGGTGCGGCTGGGCGAGCCCGACGAGAGGGGACACCGGCCGCTGAGCGTGCACGCGCGGCCGGAAGGCGAGGAGGAGCGCCCCTGGACACGACACGCGGACGGTCTCCTGGCAGTCGACGAGCCCCTTACCGCACCGCCGTTCGACACGACGGTGTGGCCACCGGCGGGTGCGACGCCGATCTCGTTGGAAGGCTTCTACGAGGGGCGGGCGGCGGACGGCTTCGACTACGGGCCGGCGTTCCGCGGCCTGACCGCGGCCTGGCGATGCGACTCGGATATGTACGCCGAAATCGGTCTGCCCGAGCAGGACGCGGCCGAGGCGGGGGCGTTCGGTATGCATCCGGCGCTGCTGGACGCGGTGCTGCACCTGTGCCTGCTCCTCGACCAGAGCGAGGACGCCCGGCGTAAGGTGCCCTTCGCGTGGGAGGGCGTGTCCTTGCACGCGGCGGGGGCATCGGCGGTCCGGGTGCGGTTGTCCTGGGCCGGACCGGACGCGATGTCGATCGCGATCGCTGGCGCGGGCGGTCCCGTGGCCTCGATCAGGTCGCTGACCCTGCGAGTCCTTTCGGACGAGCAGGCCACCGGCTCGCGAGCAATCGGAAGGGATTCCCTGTTCCGGCTGAACTGGGTCCCGCTGGTCGCCCCGGCCCCGCCGGTATCCGCGGTGTCGCCGAGCACTCTGGCAGTAGTGGGTCCGGACGAGTGGGGTCTCGCCGAAGCCCTTGCCGACGCCATGGGCGGTCCTGTCGGGACAGGTGCCGATCTGCGGTCGCTGGGAGAGGCGTACGACGGCGGTGCTCTCGTGCCGCGCACGGTGCTGGTACCGGTGGCCGGAGGCCCGGGCGACGGGGTGCCGGCGGCCGCGCACGGCCTGGCGTCGTCCGTGCTGGACCTGGTGCGATCCTGGCTCGCCGACGAGCGGTTCACCGGTTCGCGGCTGGCGTTCCTCACCCGGGGCGCGGTGGACGGCGATGACGTGGCGGCGGCGACGGTGTGGGGGCTCGTGCGCGCCGCCGAGGCGGAGCACCCAGGCCGGTTTGTACTGGTCGACCTCGACCTTGACCACGTGGGCGCGCCGGCGGCCTCGATCGCCGCGCTGCCGTCGGCCCTGGCCGCCGCCGAGCCGCAGCTGGTGATCCGGGATGGTGCCGTGCTGGCCGGCCGGCTGGCCCGGGTCTTCCCGCCCGCTGAGCCACCTGGCCTGGCCTGGGATCCCGAGGGCACGGTGCTGATCACCGGCGGCACCGGCGGCCTGGGCGGCCTGCTGGCCCGTCACCTGGTGACCGTGCACGGCATCAGGCACCTGACGCTGGTGAGCCGTCGCGGTGACCGGGCGGAGGGCGCCGGCGAGCTGGTGGCGGAGCTTACCGGGCTCGGTGCTCGTGTGATCGTCGTGGCATGCGATCTGGCGGATCGCGACGCTGTCGCCGGTCTGCTGGCCGGGATAGCCGCCGAGCATCCGCTGACCGCGGTGGTGCACACCGCGGGCGTGCTGGACGACGGTGTGATCGGCACGTTGACGTCGCAGAGCCTGGAGCGGGTGTTCCGCCCCAAGGTGGATGCGGCCTGGCATCTCCACGAGCTGACCCGAGACGAGAATCTGTCCGCATTCGTGCTGTTCTCGTCGGTGGCGGGGACGTTCGGGACGGCGGGCCAGGCCAACTACGCGGCGGCGAACGCCTTCCTGGACGCGCTCGCCCGGCGCCGCCGGGCCGAGGGCCTGCCGGGGCTCTCACTGGGATGGGGGCCGTGGGCCCAGGCCGGTGGCATGACCAGCGCCCTGAGCGAGGCCGAGATGGGCAGGCTCGCCAGGCGCGGGATGCTCCCGCTGTCTCCGGATCACGGTCTGGCGCTGTTCGACGTGACGGTCACGGGCGACGAACCGGCCTTGGTGCCCGCGCGCCTGGATCTGGCGGCATTCCGTACCGGCCAGGACGTCCCACTCCTGCTCCAAGGGCTGATCCGGTCGTCGGCCCGCCGGCAGGCGACGGTCGCAGCGGCGACCGCACTCGCCGATCGCGTCGCGCCGCTCGGAGCAGGCGAGCGGACGGCCGCCCTGCTGGAGCTGGCCCGCGACCAGATCGCCTTGGTGCTGGGCCACGCGGACGGCGACGCGATCGAGCCGCTGAGCAGCTTCCAGAGCATGGGCTTCGACTCGCTGACAGCCGTCGAGGTGCGCAACCGGCTGTCCGCGGCCACCGGGCTGCGCCTGCCCGCGACGTTGGTGTTCGACTACCCGAACGTCACGGCGCTGACGGAGTTCCTCCTGGCGGAGTTGCTGGGCGAGCACGGCGGCTCGGCGACCACGCGGACGGTCGCGCAGCCGGTCACATCGGCCGATGACGATCCCGTGGTGATCGTGTCGATGGCGTGCCGGTACCCGGGCGGAGTGACCTCCCCCGAGGATCTGTGGCGGCTGGTCGCGGAAGGTACGGACGCGATCTCGGCGTTCCCGGCCTCTCGTGGCTGGGATCTGGAGTCGCTGTACGATCCCGACCGCGAGCGCCGGGGCACCAGCTACGTCCGCGAAGGCGGGTTCCTGCACGACGCGGGGGATTTCGACCCAGGCTTCTTCGGCATCTCGCCCCGCGAGGCGCTGGCGATGGACCCGCAGCAGCGGCTCCTTCTTGAGGTGTCCTGGGAGGCGGTCGAGCGGGCCGGGATCGACCCGCTCTCGCTGCGGGGCAGCCACACGGGCGTGTTCGCCGGGGTGATGTACCACGACTACGCGACGAGCGCCGAGTTCCCGCCGGACGTGGTGAGCTTCATGGGCACCGGCACGGCCGGCAGCGTCGTGTCCGGACGGCTGTCCTACACGCTCGGCCTGGAAGGGCCGGCGGTGACGGTGGACACCGCGTGCTCCTCCTCACTGGTGGCGATGCACCTGGCCGCGCAGGCGCTGCGCTCGGGTGAGTGCTCGCTGGCGCTGGCCGGTGGGGTGACCGTGATGGCCACCCCGGGGGCGTTCATCAACTTCAGTGCTCAGGACGGGCTGGCCGGCGACGGCCGGTGCAAGTCATTCTCCGAGGCCGCCGACGGTGTCGGCTGGTCCGAGGGTGTCGGGATGCTGGTGCTGGAACGCCTGTCCGACGCGCGGCGCAACGGCCACCAGGTGCTGGCCGTGGTGCGCGGGTCGGCGGTGAACCAGGACGGCGCCTCCAACGGGTTGACCGCGCCGAACGGTCCGTCGCAGCAGCGGGTGATCCGCCAGGCACTGGCCGGCGCCGGGCTGGCCCCGGCGGACGTGGACGTGGTGGAGGGTCACGGGACCGGGACGAGACTGGGTGACCCGATCGAGGCGCAGGCGCTGCTGGCGACCTACGGGCAGGACCGGCCGGATGACCGCCCGCTGCTGCTGGGCTCGATCAAGTCGAACATCGGCCACACCCAGGCGGCCGCGGGCGTAGCCGGTGTGATCAAGATGGTCATGGCGATGCGCCACGAAGTGCTGCCGGGCACGCTGCACGTGGACGCGGCCTCGTCGCACGTGGACTGGAACCAGGGCGCGGTGGAGTTGCTCACCGAGCACCGCCCGTGGTCGGAGATCGGACGGCCGCGGCGGGCCGGGGTGTCGTCGTTCGGCATCAGCGGGACCAACGCACACGTGATCCTCGAGCAGGTGCCGCCGACCACGGATGCGGGGACCGGCTCGGCGCCAGGCGTCGTGCCGGGTGCGGTGCCCCTGTTGCTCTCGGGGAAGACGAGTGACGCGCTGCGGGCCCAGGCGGCACGCCTGCTGTCGCGGGTCCAGGACGATCTGGACGCCTCCCCGGTGGACATCGGCTTCTCGCTGGCGACGACCCGCTCGGCGTTCGAGCATCGGGCGGTGGTGCTGGCCGGTGACCGGGACGAGCTGCCGGCGAGCCTGACGGCGGTGGCGGACGGGCATTCGGCGACCGGAGTGGTCCACGGACGTGGCACGCGGCCGGGCAGGCTCGCGCTGCTGTTCACCGGGCAGGGTGCTCAACGGCCCGGAATGGGCCGTGGGTTGTACGAGCGGTTCCCGGTGTTCGCCGGTGCCTTCGACGCCGTGCTCGCCCACCTGGATCCCGAGCTGGACCACCCGCTGCGCGAGGTGATGTTCGGCGACACCGAACTGCTGGACCAGACCGGATACACCCAGCCGGCGCTGTTCGCGCTGGAGGTGGCGCTGTTCCGGCTGGTGGAGTCCTGGGGCGTCAGGCCGGATTTCCTGTCCGGGCATTCGATCGGCGAGATCACGGCCGCGCACGTGGCCGGCGTGCTGCCGCTCCAGGACGCGTGCCGGCTGGTGGCGGCGCGTGCCCGGCTGATGCAGGCGCTGCCGCCGGGCGGGGCGATGGTCGCCGTCCAGGCTCCGGAACAGGAGGTACTGCCGCTTCTCGCCGGGCACGAGAACGAGGTTTCCATCGCATCGGTGAACGGTCCCGCTTCGTTGGTGATCGCGGGTGCCGAGGAACCGGTCGTCCGGATCGCCGCCCGGTTGGAGGCCGAAGGGCGCAAGACGACGCGGCTGAGGGTGAGCCACGCGTTCCATTCGCCGCTGATGGAGCCGATGCTGGCGGAGTACCGGCGGGTGGCCGAGGGCCTGGTCTTCGCACCGCCGCGGATTCCGGTGGTCTCGACCGTGACCGGCGAGCCGGCATCGGCCGAGGAGTTGTGCTCGCCGGACTACTGGGTGGCGCAGGTACGGCGCGCGGTCAGGTTCGCCGACGGCGTGGGGACGCTGCAAAGGCAAGGGGTCACCGCGTACCTCGAACTGGGACCCGACGGGGTGCTGACGGCGATGGCCGAGGACGTCGTCTCGGGCGAGGCCGCCGGGCACCCGGGGCAGTCCGGGCCGCAAGTGGGCGCGGTGCTTGTCCCGGCGCTACGCAGGGACCGCGACGAGCAGACCGCGATCATGACGGCGGTGGCGAGGTTGCACGCGCACGGTGTCGCGGTGGACTGGCCGGCCGTGTTCAGGACCGCGTTCGCCGGTGCCCGCCGGGTGGATCTGCCGACGTACGCCTTCCAGCATCGATGGTTCTGGCCGAGTGGGCGGCGGGTCGGGGACGCCCGGGATCTCGGGCTCGCGGCGGCGGCGCACCCGCTGCTGGGGGCGGCGGTGGAGCTGGCCGGGACGGACGGCGTCGTGCTCACCGGCCGTCTCTCGCTGCGGTCGCACCCGTGGCTCGCGGACCACACCGTGGGCGGGACGGTGGTCTTCCCCGGCGCGGGGTTGCTGGAACTCGCCATCCGGGCCGGAGACCAGGCCGGGTGCGACCGGGTGGAGGAGCTCACCATGGCCGCCCCGCTCGTGCTCGGCGAGCGGGACGCGATGGCCGTACAGGTGTCGGTAGGCGCGCCCGACGCGTCGGGCCACCGCGAGCTCGGCGTCTACGCGCGGCCCGCCGACGCCGCCGATGACGAGCCATGGGTGCGGCATGCGACCGGTGTTCTCTCCGACGGCGGCCGCGCGGCCGCGGGCCGGGGCCAGGCGTTCGACACCGAGGTGTGGCCGCCGCGGGGGGCGTCCGCCGTCGAGCTGGACGGCCTCTACGACCGGTTCGCCGAAGGCGGGTTCGCCTACGGGCCGGTGTTCCAGGGGCTGCGCGCGGTCTGGCGGCGCGACGATGAGGTGTTCGCGGAGATCGCCCTGCCGGAGCAGGTCGGCGACGCCGGCTCGTACGGCGTGCACCCGGCGCTGCTGGACGCCGCCTTGCACGCGGTGCCGTTCCTGGAGGCGGCCGAGCCTGAGGCGGGACGCCTGCCGTTCGCGTGGGGCGGAGTGCACCTGCACGCCGGCGGCGCGACGATACTGCGCGTGCGCGTGACCAGGACCGGCGCGGACGCGGTGTCGGTGACCGCGGTGGACATGGCGGGAGCGCCCGTGCTCACCGCCGAGTCGCTGGTGTCGCGTCCGGCATCGCCCGGCGGGCCGGTCGCCGGCGGTGACCGCCGAGCGCCACGGGACGCGCTGTTCCAGCTGGAGTGGACACCTCTGCCCGAGGAGCCGGTCTCCGTCGCAGAGCTGGACGTGGCGGTGCTGACCGGGGACCTCGCCGCACTGGACGGCCTGCCGGCAGGGGCACCGGACGCGCCGCGTGCCGTGGCCGTGGCCGCGGGCTCGTTCCTCGCCGCGGACTCCGCCCGTTCCATGGATGTCGTCGCCGCGACGCGCGAGTCCACCGCCCGCGTTCTGGACCTCCTGCAGCGCTGGCTCGCGGAAGACCGGTTCGGCGACACCCCCCTCATCGTGGTGACGCGCGGCGCGGTCACCGTCCCAGACCACGACCCGGACCACGACCGCCTGATCGACCTGCCGGGGGCCGCCGTGTGGGGCCTGGTCCGTGCCGCGCAGGCGGAGGACCCCGGCCGGTTCGTGCTCGTCGATCTCGATGTGCCGGGGGAGCCGTCCAGGGCGCTGCTGTCGGCGGTGTTGGCCTGTGGTGAGCCGCAGGTCGCGGTGCGCGACGGGGTGCTGAGCGTGGCACGCCTGGCACCGGTGGCGCCGGGCGAGGACACCGTACGGCGGTGGGACCCCGAGGGCACGGTGCTGATCACCGGCGGTACGGGCGGTCTCGGCGTCGAGGTGGCGCGGCATCTGGTGAGCGAGCACGGGGTACGGCATCTGCTGCTGGCAGGTCGCCGGGGGCCGGCGGCGCCGGGCGCCCCCGCGCTGCGGGCCGAGCTGGCCGCCTGCGGTGCCGAGGTCACCATCGCCACGTGCGACGTGTCCGACCGGGACGCGCTCGCCGGCCTGCTGGCCGCCGTACCCGCCGAGCATCCGCTGACCGCGGTCGTCCACGCGGCGGGGGTGTTGGACGACGCGACGATTCCCTCCCTGCGGCCTGAGCGGCTGGACACCGTGCTGTTGCCCAAGGCGGGTGCCGCCTGGTACCTGCACGAGCTCACCCAGGGCATGGATCTCGCCGCGTTCGTGCTCTTCTCGTCGGTGGCCGGCCTGGCCGGCGGCGCGGGGCAGGGCAACTACGCCGCGGCCAACGCCTTCCTCGACGGTCTGGCCCACCACCGGCGGGCCGCCGGGCTGCCCGCGATGTCGCTGGCCTGGGGGCCCTGGGCGCAGGACACCGGGATGACCGGTGGCATGACCGGCGGGCTTGACGACACCGATCGGCGGCGGATGGCGCGCGCGGGTATTCGCCCGCTGTCGGTGAGGCAGGGGCTTTGGCTGTTCGACGCGGCCGTCGCCGTGGACCGCCCGGTGCTGGCGCCGGTCCGGCTCGATCTGCCGGCGCTGCGGGCGCGTGAGGACGTTCCGCCGCTGCTGCGGGGCCTGGTGTCCGCCAGGCGCCGTACGGCCACGGGCGGGCGGCAACAGGAACCGGACACCCTGGTGCGCAGTCTGACCGCTCTCGGTGCCGCCGAGCGTGCCGAGGTGCTCCTGGATCTCGTGCGCGCCCAGGTGGCGGGCGTGCTCGGGCATGCCCGAGCCGACTCCGTCGAACCGGACCGCGCCCTCAAGGAGCTGGGCTTCGACTCGCTCACCGCCGTCGAGCTGCGCAACCGGTTGAACGGCGCCACCGGGCTGCGCCTGCCGGTCACCCTGGTGTTCGACCACCCCACGCCGCTCGCTCTCGCGGACCACCTGCTTGACCGGCTCGGCCTGACCGAGCCGACGGGGTCCGCGGCGCTCCTGGCCGAGCTCGCGAAACTGGAGAAGGCCTTCAGCGAGATGACCGTCGACATCGATGTGCACAAGCAGGTCGCGGCGCGGCTGGACGTTCTGAAGACCAAATGGGCGGCGCTGTCGCACGATTCCGGCGACATGGAGTTCGACCTCGATTCGGCCACGGACAGCGAGATGTTCGAGATCCTCGACAACGAGCTCGGCCTGTCGTGAATTCATCACCATTCCGGATCATGCGGGAGCTGACCACATCATGAAGGCGCGAAATCTGCTCGCGGTAAGCGACCTGCATGTCGCCTACGCCGAGAATCGACGCTTCGTCGAAGGGTTCCGGCCCGGGTCCGAGGAGGACTGGCTGATCGTCGCGGGTGACGTCGGCGAGCGTGCCGAGGACATCGAATGGGCGCTCACCCTGCTGGCACGCCGCTTCGCCCAGGTCATCTGGGCGCCGGGCAACCATGAACTGTGGACGCCGCAGGACGACCCGATTCAGCTTCGCGGTGACAGCCGGTACCGGTACCTCGTGGACATGTGCCGTCGCCTCGGAGTTCGCACGCCGGAGGACCCTTACCTGATATGGGACGGGCCCGGGGGACCGGTTACCATCGCGCCCCTCTTCCTGCTGTACGACTATTCGTTCCACGCCCCTGGAACGGCCACGAAGGCGCAGTCGCTGGCAGTGGCGTACGAGAACGGTGTGGTGTGCACGGACGAGATGCTGCTGCATCCCGATCCGTATCCGAGCCGCGAGGAATGGTGCTGGGCCAGGCTGGAATTCACCGAGCGTCGGCTCGCCGCGTGCGATCCCGACCACCCGGTCATCCTCGTCAATCACTATCCACTGGTACGTGAGCCCACCCGCGTCCTGCGCTATCCGGAGTTCGCCCAGTGGTGCGGCACCCAGCGGACCGCCGACTGGCACCTCAAGTACCGGGCGGCCGTGGTCGTGTACGGCCACCTGCACATACCACGCACGACGTGGCACGACGGAGTTCGCTTCGAGGAGGTTTCGTTGGGATACCCGCGGGAGTGGCGCCGACGGGGTGGGACCCCCCGTCCGGCGCGGTCGATCATTCTGGCCCCCGAACTCACGCCATGATCGAGGACCTGCTGCCCGGCGAGATCATGTCGTCGGAGGCCTTCGACGACTCGCAGCCATGCGCCCTGTTCCTCGCCGAGGAGGCAGTGATCAGCGGGGCGGTGGAGAAGCGCCGCCGCGAGTTCACCACGGCGCGCTGGTGCGCCCGCGACGCCCTGAGGCGCCTGGGTCACCCGCTGGTGCCCGTGGTGCCGGGCGCGAAGGGCGCGCCGGTCTGGCCCCCCGGTGTCGTCGGCAGCATCACCCACTGCGCCGGATACCGTGCCGCCGCCGTCGCCCGGTCCGATGACATCACGACCCTTGGGATCGACGCCGAGCCGAACAAACCGCTGCCCCCCGGCATCCTGGAGACCATCGCGGTCGACGACGAGTCACGCTGGGTGACGGATTTCTTGCGGCGCGACCCGTCGGCGAGGTGGGACCGGCTGCTGTTCAGCGCCAAGGAGTCCGTTTACAAGGCGTGGTTCCCGCTGGCCCCGCGGCGGGAACCACGCCTCGACTTCACCGAGGCGTCGATCACCTTCGACCCGGTCGGGGGCGGTTTCCTGGCCCGGCTGCTGGTCGAGGGGCCGAGACTGCGCGACGGCAGCGAGCTGAGGGAGTTCTCCGGCCGCTGGCTGGTACGCGGGGGTCTGGTGATCACGGCCATCGCGGTCGTGGCCACCGCCCCGGACGCTTCGGACGACCGGGATCCTCCCTTGCTCGGTGACGCCGAGCAAGGGAGGATCCGCCTCTGACCGGCGAGGTCGCCGGCGGAGTCCGCAACCGCGTGAGCTACACCACGGCACCCTCCCCCCTGGAGGGGGTGTTCCAGAGCCGCGCGAGGAACAGAGTGAGCGTGCCCGCGACGGAGTGGTCGGGCTCACTCGGATGGTCGAGCGCCCATGTGTCGAGGGCGTCGAAGACGCCGATCGTCGCCACGGTGATCAATTCGACGTTTGGCAGCGGATCGATCAGGCCGATGCGCAGGCCGTTCGCGACGAGTCGGTGAATCCAGGATCGGCTTTCACGGTCGAGGTGGGGGCGCTCGGCAAGTACCGCCCGGTCGTCCGGGTGTTCGCGCAGATGTGCCACCAGCCGGGTCGTGCCCGCCACGACCTGCTTCCACAGTTCATCCTCGGTCGCCACGTCGGCCCAGGGGCCGAGCGCGGTGAGCGTTCGGCCGCCCGCGTCGGCGAGCACAGCGCCGAAGAGGTCGTCTTTGCCGTCGAAGTAGTGGTAGGCGGAGGTCTTGGAGATACCGGCCTCGGCGATGATCTGGTTGAAGGACGCCGCATCCTTGCCGTCGCGCGCGAAGTGGGTGCGGGCGACGGCAAGGATGGCGGCTCGCGTGTCAGCCGGCAGTCGGTCGAAGCGGGGAAGTGGCATGGGTTCCCTAAGGGCTGTATGTGAGCGGGGAGGCCGGCTGCCGGATGGCAAGCCTGCGGTTGACGCGGCCCGTCATGATCCAGTGTGCGGCCCACAGCGGGAGGGCGATCGCTCCGCCGATGTACCCGGCCATTCCGGGGAAGAGCGACAGGATCTGGAAACCGCACCATCCGTATCCGAGTGCCGCCCACCACCGGATGAATCCGCCCGGCATACGCGCGTCAGCGGTCATTGAGGCGGAGACGGTCCGCACGATGAAGAAGTCTTCAGTGAAGTTGTAGGGGATCGCGAACATCCACCAGACCGATGCGGGCGGTGCGGTCCTGGCATCGGGGCGCACGAGCGTCATCGTCCGCTGAAGGGCACGGCAGTACAGCGCGACGAGCCCGAAGAAAACGGCGACGGCGATCAGCCCGCCGGGCATGCCCAGCGCCCCGATCTCACCGAGGATCCCGAGCCCCCACTCCGGGGCCCAGAGCGGATAGCCAAGGATGATCGTGACAAGGATGGTGCCCACGGTTTTGACGACAGCTCGCATGCCTGGAGTGTACTGGTGGTGCACACCGATAGTGCACAAGTGGGCGGGCGTCAGCCCAAGGTGCACCGCCGCGTGTTCGGCGCCGGCGAGGCCGGTATCGGCCACATCGCGCTGCGGGTGCGCGCGCTGTCCGGCAGCACCCGCCCGGGGGTGCGTCCGCGGACCTCGATCGAGCGCGGGATCGAGGCGATGGAGCGCTTCGGCCGCGACGTGCTGCCGTTGCCCGGCTGACAACGGGAGGAAACGAGGAGCGAGGAGACAAGATGAGCGGCTCACCTGTCTCCTCGCTCCAGTGCCGCTCCTCGCACCGCCGGCGATCGTTCAGAACATGGCGTCCACCCCGGTGAGGTCACGGCCGATGATGAGCTTCTGCACCTGACTGGTGCCCTCGTAGAGGGTGAGCACCCGTGCGTCCCGCAGGTACTTTCCGACTGGGTACTCGTCGATGAACCCGTAACCGCCGAACACCTGCAAGCAGTTGTTGCTCACCCGCACCGCCGTCTCGCTCGCGTGGTACTTGGCCACGGAGGCGTCCACGGCGTAGTCCTTCGGGCCGGCTCCGGCGTCGACCATGCGAGCGACCTGGTGGGTCAGCAGCCGGGATGCCATGACATCGACGGCGGAGTCCGCGAGCAACTCCTGTACGAGCTGGAAGGAGGCGATCGGCTTGCCGAACTGGGTCCGCTCCGTCGAGTAGCGCACGGCCGCGTCGAGCGACGCCTGGGCGACGCCCACCGCGCCCGCCGCCACCGAGATCCGGCCCCGCGACAGCGCTCCGAGCGCGATGCCCAGCCCCTTGCCGACCTGCCCCAGCCGGGCCGAGTCCGGGACGCGCACCGCGTCGTAGCCGAGTTCGGCGGTCGCCTGGCCGCGCAGGCCGAGTTTGCCGTGGATCTCCGAGGCGGTGAAGCCCGGCGAGTCGGTGGGCACCAGGAAGGCGGTGATGCCCGTCTCGCCGGTCCTGGCGAAGGTGAGCGCGACCTTCGCCCAGGTTCCGTTGGTGATGAACATCTTGCCGCCGCTGATCACCCAGTCGTCACCGTCCCGCACGGCGCGGGTGGACAGGGAGGCCGCGTCGGAGCCGGTGCCCGGTTCGGTCAGCGCGAAGCACCCCACCGCGTCGCCGCTGGTGAGCTGCGGCAACCACTCCTGTTTCTGCTCCTCGGACCCGTGGGCGGCGATGGTCTTGGCGACCAGCCCGAGCGAGACCGAGACGATCCCGCGGACCGAGGAGTCACCGCGTCCGAGCTCCTCGGTGACCAGGACGTAGGAGAGTACGTCGACGTCCACGCCGCCGTACTGCTCGGGGATCGTCAGGCCCAGGAAGCCCAGCTCGCCGAGCCTTTTCACGATCGCGGAGTCGACCCGCTCGGCCCGGTCCCATTCCTGGGAGCAGGGGACGATCTCGGTGTCGACGAACTCCGCGGCCATGGTCCTGATGTCGCGTTGAGTCTGGGTCAGGCCGAAGTCCCGGCTGAACAATGTTCCTTCTCCTTGTGATGACCTGTGATGACCTGCGATGACGGTGAGGGCCGGTCAGACGTCGGCATCCGGTCCGTCGCCGGCCACCCGGACCGGCCGGTGGGCGTCGCAGAGCTCGACGGTGTGGCCGGCCGTCGCAGCCCACCGGGTGATGCCGCGGCCCATGACTCCGGTGCCGACAACCCTGACGCGCACGGGGATCCTCGTTTCTCTCGACGTCTTTCCCGGCGCGGTCGGCTACGGCCGCCGACCGGCATGGCCCGGTCGGCGGCCGGACGCGGGCACGGGCCGCCGGGCCGTCCTGTCCCGGATGCTGCTTCTCCGCGGTGCTCCTCGGCGAGTGCGAGCAGTCGGTCACAGGGTGCCAGGGACATTGATTAGTGTCCAATACCAAATTAAGGTCAGACTCAGACGTCATATTAATTAATCGGGCCGACCGGCCCCGGAAACGGACACGGTCATGGAACTGCGTCACCTGACGGCATTCGTCGCCGTGGCCGAGGAGCTGCACTTCGGTCACGCCGCCAGGCGGCTGCAGATGGCTCAGCCGCCACTCAGCCAGCGGATCCGCCAGCTGGAAAAAGAGCTGGGCGTCCAGCTGTTCGAGCGCAACACCCGCTCGGTGCGGCTCACCAGCGCCGGCCGGTCCTTCCTGGAGCCGGCACGGATGGTGCTGGAGAGCGTCGACGCCGCCAGGCGGGCGGCCAGGGCGGCCGGCCAGGGGGAGTACGGGCGAGTCACCGTCGGCTTCGCCGGAGCCTCCAGTCACGAGACCCTACCCCTGCTGACCAGCGCGATCCGGGTGTCTCATCCGGGCATCGAGCTGGTCCTGACGGGCCAGACCTACGCCAACGCCGCCCTGGCCCGGGTCGCGGACGGCTCGCTGGATCTGGGCTTCGTCCGTCTGCCGGCCGCCCAGCCGACCACCCCGCCAGGTGTCGCCACGCGCGTGATCGACGAGGAGGAGCTCGTCTGCGCGGTGCCCTCGGACCACCGGCTGGCGCGGCACGGTCACATCCCGGTCTCCGCCCTGGCCGGGGAACCGTTCGTCAGCTTCCCCGCCGACACGGGATCCTCCCTGCGCGACGCCACCTTCCTCACCTGCGAGGCCGCCGGGTTCACCCCGCGGATCGTCCAGGAGGCCCCGGACTCCCACACGGTTCTCGCCCTGGTCGCCGCAGGGGTGGGGGTGACCCTCACCCTCACCTCCTGCCGGCACATCCAGCAGACGGGCCTGGTGTACCGCCCGCTGGCCGGCCCGCCGATCCGCCTCCGGGCGGCACTGGCCTGGCGCACGGACAACCCGTCCGCGGCTCTGCGAACCGTGCTCACCATGGCCGAGAAGGCGTTGCCCACGCCGGAGCATCTCGCCGCCGACTGATAGTGATTCCGGCTGGATGTAACGCGAATTCAGCCGCATGTCGCGCGGATCTCCCCGGCGTCCGCGATCCCCCGTGCGTGGCAGCGTGTGCGGCGGGGAGGCCGGGCCGAGGCTACGGGCGGGGGGCGCCTGCTCCGGTGAGGTAGGCGACGACCATGTCGCCGACCATCCGGCGGTGCCGGGCCCGGTGCTCGGGCGCGGCCAGGTCACGGTCGAACAGGACGCCGAAGGTGTACTGGTTGGCGATGCGGAAGACACAGAACGCGCTGATCATCATATGCACGTCGACGGCGTCGGCCTCGGCGACGAAGTCACCAGAGGCCCGGCCCGCAGCCAGGATGCGCGAGATCAGGTCGATCACCGGGACACCGAGGTTCACCAAGGACTCCGAACGCCGGAGGTATTCGGCCTCATGGACGTTCTCGATGCTGACGAGCTTGATGAAGTCCTGATGGGCGTCATGGTGGTCGAAGGTCAGCTCGGCCAGTGTGCGGATCGCCGCGACCGGCGCGAGATGTTCCACGTCGATCGCCGCCTCGGCCGCCCGGACCTCGGTGTAGACCTTCTCCAGGACGGCGATGTACAACTGCTCCTTACTGCCGAAGTAGTAGTAGATCATGCGCTTGGAGGTGCGCATGAGGGCGGCGATCTCGTCTATCCGGGCGCCGGTGTATCCCCTGCGGGTGAACTCGCGCTGCGCGACCTCCAGAATCTCCGCCCGGGTGCGTTCGGGGTCACGCTGTCGTTCTCGGGACGCCGATGTGACGGGCTGCGAGGACATACGGCTCCACGGGCAGGGCAGATCAGACCGTCCACATCCTAGTCGTCGGCGTCACCCCGCAGTTCGGCGACCGTGCTTCGGCCCGGCACGGTCCTTCGGCCGGTGGAAAGACGGGGCCGGGCGTGCTGGGCGGCGAGCCGGACCGGGGCGTTCACCGCGCCGTACCCCTGGTAGCGGCCGATCCGCTGCACGATCTCGAAGAAGACGCGGCCGACGGTGACGGTGTAGAGGTGCAGGAACTCGCCGTGCTCGTCGCGGTCGTAGAGAAGGCCCAGCTCGCGCAGCGTGCGGTGTCGCTCGCTCCCCAGGTCGTGGCGGGCTTCGAGGTCGTCGTAGTAGTTGTCCGGGATGGGCAGCAGCACGTTCTGGAGCGCGCGCAGCCGGCGGGCGGTGGCGATGATGTCCTCGCTGGCCAGTGCGACGTGTTGTGCGGGGATGTCCGGGGAGCCGGGGTGCGCGCGGATATTGAGGACCATGCGTACGGCGCCGTCCTCGCTGGACATCGCGCGGCTGCGGAGCAGCCCGTACAGGTCGGGCAGTTCGAGACTCCGGTGGGGCCTCAGGCCGAGGACGCTGCGATAGAACAGCGCGGCCTCGTCGAAGTGGTGCCACGGCTGGGTGAGCGCCACGTGGTCGACGTGGGTGATGCCGGCGGACTCCGCCGTTCCCGCAGTTCCGGAGGGGCTGGTCCGGAAGTCCGGATCGGCCTGTACCGGGACCGCGGGCCCGTCCAGTACTCCGGTGAAGTCGTCGGTCCAGCTCGGATGGTCCGGCCGCCTGGTGCGGCAGAAGAACAGCGCGGTGCCGTCAGGCGCCGCGACGGCGTTCAGCGGCACGTCCCGTGGCGCGCGTCGGCGGGGGAGCACCGGTGACAGCAGTGCCTCGGCGCGTGCCACCGAGCCGGCGGGATCGGGGCTTTCCAGCCCGATGGCGGCCAGGGCCGGGTCGTCGCCGGCGCCCCGGGCGCCGGCGTTCAACAGGATTCTGGCCTGTCCCTGCTGCCATAGTTCGACCGGTTTGCCGGCGTGTACGCCGACACGAGCGAACCCCAGAGCGGTGAGCAGGCCGCTGAGCCCGGCGGTCTGCGGGGTCGCCAGTTCGGCGAAGGCGATTCCGGTCGGGAAGACCGGGGGCGGTGGCACGTTGAGCACGGCCGCCGGGGGTTCCGCGCCGAGGCGCCGGGCGGTGGCCTCCTCCAGCGAGATCAGTGACCGCATGGCGTCCACGGCGGTGCGGCCGGTGTCGGCCTGCCGGAAGACGTCGTTGAACACCTCCAGCGACAGCGGGCCGGAGTACCCGGCCCGGAGCACGTGGGACAGCAGCCCGGACAGGTCGAAATCGCCCTGCCCGGGGAAGCAGCGGTAGTGGCGGCTCCACTGCAGGACGTCCATCGCCAGGATCGGGGCGTCGGCGAGCTGCAGAAAGAAGATCTTGTCTGCGGTGATCTCCTCGATACCGCGCGGATCGGCGCCTTTCGACAGCATGTGAAAACTGTCGAGGCACACTCCCAGGTGGGGATGGTCGGCCATCCGGACGATCCGCCACGCATGTCGGTAATCGTCGACATGGCGGCCCCATGCGAGCGCTTCGTAGGCGATCCGGATCCCGTGCTCCGCGGCACGTTCGGCGAGGAGGCGCAGGTGCTCGGCGGCGAGGGCGTCGTCGTCGACGGCGTCGGGGGAGAGGCTGGAGCACACGAGCAGCCGGTCCGCGCCGAGGCGTTCCATCACTTCGAATTTGCGCTCGGCGCGGCGCAGGTTGCGATCCAGGACCTCGGCGGGGACCGCCTCGAAGTCGCGGAACGGCTGGTAGAGATCGATGGCGAGACCCAGGTCGGCGGCCCGTTCACGGATCTGTTCCGGGGACAGGGGACTGGCGAGCAGGTCGCTCTCGAAGATCTCCACACCGTCGAAGCCCGCGGCGGCGACGGCGGCGAGTTTGTCGCTCAGCGAGCCGCTCACGGACACGGTGGCGATGGACTTGCGCATGTCGTTCTCCCGGAGGTCAGACGGCGACGAGGTCGGTCAGATGGGCGAGCATCCGTTCGGTGTCGGGCTCGACGCCGGTGAAGAGGCGCAAGGAGTGCGCGGCCTGGAAGACCACCATGCCCCCGCCGTCGAGAGTGTGGCAGCCGAGCCGGCGCGCCCGGCGCAGCAGCTCTGTCTCCAGCGGGCGGTAGACCACGTCGGCGACCCACAGGCCGGGGTGGAGCAGCTCGGCGGGTACCGGCGTTCCGGGGTACGCGGCCATTCCGGTAGGCGTCGCGTTGACCAGACCGTCCGCGCCGCCGAGCAGCCCGGCCAGCTCGCCGAGGGGTACGGCGCGGGCACGTCCACTGCCGAAGCGGCGCTCCAGTTCGGTGGCCAGCGACTCCGCCCGCGCCGGTAGCGCGTCGGCGAGGACGATCTGCCCGGCGCCGAGCGTCAGCAGCGCGTGTCCGACCGCCGCCCCCGCGCCGCCCGCGCCGAGCTGCACGATCCGGCGGGTGGCCGCGTCCGGCAGGCCCCGGGTGAACGATCGGGCGAATCCGGTCCAGTCGGTGTTGTGCCCGATGGCACGCTCCCCGTCGAAGGTCACGGTGTTGACGGCGCCGAGCGTCGCGGCGTCCGGTGACAGTTCGTCGAGGTGCTCGATGACCGTCTGCTTGCACGGATGGGTGATGTTGAGCCCGGTGTAGCCGAGTCGCCGGGCCGTCCGTACCAGGCCACCGGCCGTGGCGGCGTCCAGTCCCAGCGGGGTGATGTCGATGATCCGGTAGAGGTAGCGGAGGCCGTGGTGGTCGGCCTCCCGCTCGTGCAGGGCGGGGCTGAGGGAGGGGCCGACGCCTGAGCCGATCAGCCCGATCAGATGTGAGGTCATCCTGGTGTTCTCTCCAGTGGCCGGGACAGATGGGCGAATCGAGGACATGGCCGCCAGGGCGTCGCGCGACGCCGTCGACGCGTGGCCGTGACCGGCGGCGTTGACCGCGACGCCGCCGGTGTGCTCTCGGGTACGGTCTTGATCGGCACTGATCCGTCAGGCCGGCGCTTCCGTCGGCGCGACCTTGACCGGCTTCGTGCCGAGTTGCGCGGTGGGGATACGGTACGTCTCCCGCGCGGTCGCCGCAGCGATCACCGGAATGGCGCACAGGACGGCGGCGAGTACCGCGACCCCCTGCCAGTTGGTGCCGTCCGGGCCGGCGATCGTGGCCGCGAAAGTGGCGGAGAAACCGGCGATCGCGTAGCCGATCTGGGTTCCGATCGCCACGCCCGACAGGCGGACGCGGGTGCTGAACATCTCGCTGTAGAACGCCGGCTGGAGACCGTTGGCCGCGCTGCCGACGACCCCGAGCAGCAGGATGCCGACGATGAAGATGAGCACGTAGCCGCCCAGGGAGATCGCCCACAGGTAGGCGACCATCAACACGGCGCAGCCGGCCGCGCCGAAGATGAACACCGGCCGGCGCCCGATCCGGTCCGACAGCACGGCCCACGACGGAATGGCCACCAAGGCGACGACGTTGGCCAGGACGCTGACCCACAGCAGGGCGGACCTGTCCAGCTTGACGGTGTTGACGGCGAAGGACAGGGCCCAGACACCGGCGATGGTGCTCACCGTGGCGAACAGGGCCGCCGCGGTCACGCGCAGTACGTCGGCCCGGTGCTCGCGGAAGAGCACGGACAGCGGGAACCTGGCCACGGCGCCCTCCGCGGTCACCCGCTCGAACTCGGGTGTCTCCTCCATCCGGCGCCGGATGACGTATCCGACCAGCACGACGACGACGCTCAACCAGAACGGGATCCGCCAGCCCCAGGAGAACAACTGCTCGTCCGGAAGGGCGGCGATCGGAATGAACGCCAGCGTCGCGAAGATCGAACCGGCCTGGGTGCCGTTGAGGGTGAAGCTGGTGTAGAACGCCCGGCGGTGGTCCGGCGAGTGCTCAAGGGTCATGGAGCTGGCGCTGGCCTGCTCCCCGGCCGCCGACAGGCCCTGCAGCAGGCGCAACGTCACCAGGAGCGCGGGCGCCGCGATGCCGATCTGCTCGTAGGTGGGCAGGCAGCCGATGAGGAAGGTCGACACGCCCATCAGGACCAGGGTGACGGACAGGATCTTCTTACGGCCGAGCCGATCGCCGTAGTGCCCGAGAACGAAGGCGCCGACGGGACGGGCCGCGTAACCGACTCCGAACGTCGCCAGCGACAGCAGCGTCCCGCTCGCGGCGTCGGAGGTGGGGAAGAAGACCTTGCCGAAGATCAGTGCCGCGGCGGTGCCGTAGATGAAGAAGTCGTAGTACTCCAGGGCGCTTCCGATCCAAGCGGCGAGCGCCGCCTTGCGGGGCCGCCCCGGCAGGACGGGCGTTCCCGCGGCGGGGGACGGGGGGGTTTCGGTCACGTCGTGCTCCTTCGCGAATGCCCCGATGCGAGCAACGAGGCGATCGGCGTTTTGGGGGGTGGGTCTCTCGTCGGCCGCGGGATTCTGCGTTCGCTGGTCAGCGTCCCCCGTGGGGTGGCGCTGGATGGTGCCCGCCGAGATGACGGCCGGGTTACGAACTAGATAGTTAATTAATGCGGTGGTTACGTATGGTCAGGGTGACCCGGGTCACCTGTCAAGAGCCGCGAGGGCGGTCGGGCCGGGCCGGCCGTGTGGCGGCTGCTCCGGCGTGCTCTGTCGTTCGGACCGGGTTTTTTTACCGGCTGGCAGGGGTGTCCCCGAGAGGGGCACCCCTGCTGCGTCCTGGTGGCCAATCCGATGAGGAAGTCTTCCGAAACTTTCATTCCCTTGATTGCGCACTTCCAGGTCAGCTCATTGTGATCTTCCTCGCTCTTGATGACTGAAATATTTCTGTGATGCTCAGAACATTTCGAGAAGAGGAGAGCAGATGAAACGACTCCTGGGCATCGTGGCGGCGTTGCTCGTCGCCGTCGGCCTGATGACGGCGCCGCCCGCAGGGGCCGCCTCGCTCGTCGAGGTGACAGGCTTCGGCACGAACCCGACCAACCTCCGCATGCACCTGTACGTCCCGAACAACGTCACCGCGCGTCCCGCGATCCTGGTGGCCGTGCACTACTGCACCGGGTCGGGTCCGGCGTTCCACTCCGGCACCGAGTTCGCGTCGCTGGCCGATCGGTACGGCTTCATCGTCATCTACCCGTCGGCCACCCGCAGCGGCTCCTGTTTCGACGTCTACTCGCCCGGAGCCCTCACCCGCAACGGCAACAGCGACCCCGTCGGCATCGTGTCGATGGTCAACTACGTGACGTCCCGCTACAACGCCGACACCGGCCGGGTGTTCGTCACGGGTGCCTCCTCCGGGGGCATGATGACCAACGTCCTGCTGGGTGACTACCCCGACGTGTTCAAGGCCGGGGCGGCGTTCATGGGCGTGCCGTTCGGCTGCTTCGCCACGACCGACGGCTCGACGTGGAACAGTGCCTGCGCCAACGGGCAGGTGACGAAGACGCCGCAGCAGTGGGGAGACCTGGTCCGCGGCGCCTATCCGGGCTACCCGGGGGCGCGCCCGAGGATGCAGGTCTGGCACGGCACCGAGGACACGACGCTGCGCTACCCGAACTTCACCGAGGAGATCAAGCAGTGGACCAACGTCCACGGCCTCTCCCAGACCCCCACCTCCACCGACAAGCCCCAGCCGACCTGGACCCGCACCCGGTACGGCTCCGCCGTCGAGGCCATCAGCCTCCAGGGGGTGGGGCACAACCTGCCGCTGGGCGGCCAGGCCGCGATGGTCATCTCGTTCTTCGGCCTGGACGGCACGACCCCGCCGGACCCGACCCCCACGCCGACCCCCACGCCGACTCCCACGCCGACCCCCACCCCCGGAACCGCGCCCTGCCGGGTCGCCTACACCACCAACGCGTGGAACACCGGCCTCACGGCCTCGGTGACCGTCACCAACACCGGCACCTCCGCGATCAACGGCTGGACCCTGGCCTTCACGCTTCCTTCGGGCCAGGCCGTCACCTCGGCGTGGAACGCCACGATCACGCCCGCGAGCGGCGCCGTGACCGCGAGGAACATGAGCTACAACGCGGCCATCCCGGCGGGTGGTTCGACCTCGTTCGGCTTCCAGGCCGGCCACACCGGCAACACCGGTGTACCGGCATCGTTCACCCTCAACGGCACGAACTGCACCACCTGATATCCGGCGGACCGCGGACGTCGGGCTGACGGCACGGCCGCCCGGTGAACGGCCTGGATCAGCTGTCGCTGTACCCCCGCGACGTCCGCGCGCCGCGGAACATCGCCATTCCGGTCGATGTCCTCGCGTCGGCTGAGGCAGGTACGCCCCGGTGCCGTGAACGGAACCTCAGGCTGTCCACGGCACCGGGGCGTCCCCCTCAGGCGAGAGCGCGCCTGAGGGCGTCGATCCGCCCGGCCCAGATCCGCCTGGAGAGCTCCGCCTCGGGCGCGAACGTCTCCGAGGCGTGGTAACTACCCGGATTGACGCGCAACTCGGTCGGGACGCCCGCCTGCATGAGCCGCTGCGCGAACGCGATGTCCTCGTCCCGGAACAGGTCGACGGTGCCGACGTCGATGAAGGCCGGGGGGAGACCGGACAGGTCCTCGGCGCGCGCCGGGGCCGCGTACCGGTCGGCCTCCTTGCCCCCGAGGTACCACTCCCAGGCCTCGACGTTGCCCGCGCGGTCCCAGATCCCGATGTCGGTGATCTCGTGGCTTGACGGCGTCTCGTTCCGGTCGTCGACCATCGGGTAGATCGGCATCATGAACGAAAGGGCCGGGCCGCCGCGGTCCCGCGCCAGGAGCGCCGTGCCGATGGTCAGCCCGCCACCGGCGCTGGCGCCGTAGATCGCCAGGCGTTCCGGGGCGATGCCCAGCTCACCGGCGTTCTTCGCCGTCCATACCAGGCCCGCGTAGCAGTCCTCGACCGGGGCGGGATGGGGATGCTCCGGGGCGAGGCGGTACTCGACGGAGACCACGACGGCGCCGACCTGGTCGCAGATCATCGTCGCGGCGGCGTCCTCGCCCGCGACGTTGCCGAGGATCATGCCGCCACCGTGGATGTAGTAGATGCCGGGCAGCGTGCCGGACGCGTTGACCGGCCGGTAGATCCGTACGGTGATGTCGGGCTCCCCGTCGGGGCCGGGGACGGTCCGATCCTCCTTGGTGACGTTGGGGTTCTCGGGCACTTCGAGGGCGCCCATCATGCCTTCGACGGCGGCTCGGCGCTGGACGATGTCGGGGATGGCGTTGAAGCCGCCGGGCAACATCCCGAGCAGCCCGTCCAGGGGAACGCGGGATTCGGGGTCGATCAGGTCACGACGGGACATTGGACCTCCAACGGGTCACGAATCTGGTGGATGTGAACGTAGAACGGTTGGGGCTCGGTGTCATCGCCCGGCGGACGGGCGGCGAGGACCGTACGGCTCTCAGACGCTCAGGTGGAGAGGGCGAAGCCCTCGTAGCCCAGGGCGGCGATCTCGTCGCACTTCCTGCGGTACTCCCCGACACCGCCGGCATAGGGCATGAAGACCCTCGGCTTGCCCGGCACGTTGGCTCCCATGTACCAGGAGTTCGCCCTGGGGTAGAGGGTGGAGTCGGCGATGAGGTTGACGTGGTCCACCCAGGCGTCCTGGGCCTCCAAGGTGGGCTCGATCGTCCGCAGACCCCGGTGGCCGAGATGCCCGATCGCATCGACCACCCAGTCGACGTGCTGCTCGATGGAGACGACCATGTTCGAGAGCACCGACGGGCTGCCCGGCCCGGTGATCATGAACAGGTTCGGGAAGCCCGCGGAGCCGATCCCGAGATACGTGCGGGGGCCCGCGCTCCACGCCGCCTTGAGTGAGGCGCCGCCCCGGCCGCGGATGTCGACGTTCGTCAGCGCCCCCGTCATCGCGTCGAACCCGGTCGCGTAGACGATCGCGTCGAACTCGTACTCCCTGTCGGAGGTGCGGATGCCCCTGTCGGTGACCTCCACGAGCGGTGTGCGCCGCAGATTGACCAGGTGCACGTTCTCGCGGTTGTAAGTCTCGTAGTAGTCGGTGTCCAGGCAGGGGCGTTTGGTGCCCACGGGGTACTCCGGGCAGAGGTCCGCGGCGGTCCGCGGGTCCTCGACGATCTGGTGGATCTTGCCGTGGATGAACCGCTTCGCCGTGTCGTTGGCCTCCTGGTCGACGCTGAGATCGGCGTACGCGGTCAGGAGGTTGACCAGGCTGCCGCTCTCCCAGGCCCCCTCGAAGGTGGCGTCGCGCTCCTCGTCGGAGACCTCCAGGGCGGACTTCGTCGGGATCGGCGTGGGGACCCCGAACCCGGACTCCTTCTGGGCCTGGCGGAAGGCCCGGTAGTTCGCCTTCATGTCGGCGATCTCGTCCGGACGCAGCCTGCGGTTACGGGCCGGGAGGCTGTAAGCGGGGGTGCGCTGGAAGACGGTGAGGTCGGTGGCCTGCTCGGCGATGACCGGGATCGACTGCACGCCGGAGGACCCGGTGCCGATGATCCCGACTCGCATGCCGCTGAAGTCCACACCCTCGTGTGGCCAGTGCGCCGTGTGGTAGGTGGCGCCGCCGAAGCCGTCGATGCCGGGGATCTCCGGCAGCTTCGAAGACGACAGGCAGCCGGTGGCCATGACGAGGAAGCGGGCGGTGACGGTTTCCCCGGCCTCGGTGCGCACCAGCCAGGTCCTGCCGGGCTCGTCGTAGGTGGCCGCCGCCACGCGTGTTTCGAAGAGGATGTCCCTGCGCAGGCCGAACCGGTCGGCGACGTGTCGCGCGTACCGGAGGATCTCCGGTTGGGTCGGGTAGCGCTCCTGCCACTCGTACTCCTGCTCAAGGTCTGAGGAGAACGAGTAGGAGTAGGCCAGGCTCTCCACGTCCACCCGGGCTCCGGGATAGCGGTTCCAGTACCAGGTGCCGCCGACGTCGGTGCCGGTCTCGAACACGACCGCGGACAGGTCCATCTCGCGGAGCTTGTGCAGCAGGTACATGCCCGAGAAGCCGGCGCCGACGACAACGACGTCGACGGAGGCGGGAACGGTGCGCGGGCCGGAGTCGGGTGCGGACATTCGTCCTCCTGAGGTGCGAGGGGTGTGACGAATCGGTATGCGCGGCGCGGAGATCGCGACCTCACGACGCCATCCGGCCATGAGGGCGTGCGTCATCGCCTCAGGGCCATGCTCATCTGACCGGGGTGGTGGGGGACCCGCTCGCAACCGGGGCGTCACGGCGGACGGGTCGGTGGCGCGGGCCGGGGCTCCGCGAGGGAGTGACGGGTGGCGGCGTCAGACGGACCGCCCGGCCAGGCTCCCGACGATCGCCGGGATGACGTGGTCCAGGCCGGCGGTGCCGTCCGGCAGGAGGTCGACCATGGTGCGGAACTCGTGCGTGTGGCTGGGAGTCGCCGGTGATATGGGGATACGGCCGCGCCGGCGGGTCGTGGGGCGTAGACCTGTCCCGCGGTGCGGAGATCTCTGGTGGCCGGGCGTCATCTCGTGCGGCGGTGTCCCGCCATCGGGCGCCCTCTGGCCCGGGAATGGTTGCCCTGTCGCGATCAGGGAGAGCATCACGTACGTACTATCTGGAAGTTACATCAATGTAAAATGCATTCTATGAGGAGTCAACAGCTCTGAGGGGTTTGTGTGCTGACCTAAACCCATGGCTCCGGGGCGTGTGCCGCGTTGCCGCCGCGCCTTCTCGGCCGCTTCGGGCTCCGCTTGATCAGTCTCCGAGCGGGGATCGTAGGATGGCGGCGTCGGCTTCCTCCTGACCGAGAGCGTCCCCATGTCCTTTGCGGTACCGCTGACGCGGAAAGAAGCGGTCCTGCGCCGGTTGCGCGAGGAGATCATCACCGGCCTGCTGAAACCGGGCGCGTTGATCAAGGACGCGGAGATAGCGGCTCGGCTGGGCGTGAGCATCACCCCGGTACGTGAGGCGATCACCCAGCTCGCCGCCGAGGGACTGATCGACATCTCGCCCAACCGGACGCGGCAGGTCACCCGGGTGACCCAGAAGAGCGCGCTCGAGCTGATCGACGTGATGATGGTGCTGGCCTGCGCCGGTTTCGAGTGGGGCATGGAGAACATCACCGACGAGCACGTCGCCGCTCTGCGCGTCAAGCTCGGCGAGTTCGCCGAGGGTCTCCGGCAGGGCAACGTGACGGCCGCCGCCGCCGCGGGGGCGGACTTCAGCACGGTGGTCATCCTGGCGAGCGGTAACCGGGAACTGCAGACCCACGTCGACCTGGTGGTCACGCGCACCCTGCGGGTGCTGGCCCTCACCGCCGAGAGCGACGTGTGGAGCGTTTGGCTGACCGGCTACCGGCAGACCCTTGAGCTGATCGAGCGGGGCGATCGCGCCGGGGCCGTCGAGCGGTACCGGCAGATCTACCGCGACTATCGGCAGCGGGTGGAGACCTTGCTGTTCGACGAGGATCGCTGACACGTCTTTCTGGAGGCCCACATGAGTGTTACCCGCATCGCCTACCTCGTCTCCGGGGTCCGCACCCCCGTCGGCAGGTACGCCGGCGCTCTCGCCGAGGTACGCCCCGACGACCTCGCGGCCCACGTCGTCCGCGAGCTGACCACCCGGTACGGCGGTGTCGACTGGGAGGCGACCGACGAGGTCGTCCTCGGCTGCGCCAACCAGGCGGGGGAGGACAACCGCAACGTCGCCCGGATGGCCGCTCTGCTGGCCGGCCTGCCGGTGACCGTGCCCGGGGTGACGGTGAACCGGCTCTGCGGGTCCGGCCTCGACGCCGTGGCGTACGGAGCCCGCGCCATCGTCGCGGGCGACGCCGACCTCGTCATCGCGGGCGGCGTGGAGAGCATGAGCCGGGCACCGTTCGTGCAGCCGAAGGCGGCCACCGCCTTCGGACGTACCGCGGAGATCCATGACACGACGATCGGCTGGCGCTTCGTCAACCCCGAGATGCAGCGGACGTACGGCACGGACGCCATGCCGCGCACCGCACAGAACGTCGCCGACGACCACGGCATCAGCCGCGAGGACCAGGACGCCTTCGCGCTGCGCTCCCAGGAACGGGCGGCGAAGGCACAGGCGAGCGGCCGCCTGGAACGCGAGATCGTCCCCGTGCCGGTGCCCCGGCGCAAGGGCGACCCCACGCTCGTCACCGCCGACGAGCATCCCCGCGAGACCTCGCCGGAGCGGCTCGCCGCGCTGCGGCCTCTCTTCGAGGGGGGCTCCGTCACCGCCGGCAACTCCTCAGGGGTCAACGACGGCGCCGCGGCCCTGCTCCTGGCCTCGGAGGAGGCGGTGTCGCGCTACGGCCTCGAACCCCTGGCGCGGATCGTCGCGACGACGAGCGTCGGCGTCGAGCCGCGGGTCATGGGCGTCGGCCCGGCACCCGCGGTGCGGCGGCTCACCGAGCGGACCGGCGTCGGCCTCGACCGGGTCGGGACCATCGAGCTCAACGAGGCCTTCGCCGCACAGTCCCTGGCGGTGCTGCGCCTGCTCGGGCTGCCCGATGACGCCGAGCACGTCAACCCGCACGGCGGCGCGATCGCGCTCGGCCACCCGCTCGGCATGAGCGGCGCCCGCCTGGCACTGACCGCCGCGATGACCATGGCCGACGAGGGGCACGAGCACGCCATCGCCACGATGTGCATCGGCGTGGGACAGGGGATCGCGACCCTTCTCGCACGCCCGTGACGCGAGGTGGCCGCCGGATCGGGCGGCGCGGCCCGATCCGGCGGCCACCCCGCGCGACCGCCGAATCCCGGGGTCTCCGCTCCCGGCCGCCGGCCGGCACGCGGGCGTGCCGGGAGCGGCGTCATGCGTAGAGGAACCAGAACCCGGACTGGGGGGTGCAGGTGTACGAGGTCCACCACCCCTCCTGGATGCCGAGGTTTCCGACCCGGTGGCAGTCCCAGTCGTAGTAGTAGACGTTTCTGAGTGTGGCGGCCTGCGCGGGCAGCACACCGACGGACAGCGCCAGGCCGGTGGCAAGGAAGGCCGAAACGAGTAAAGCTCGCATTCTGCGCATCAATTCTCCTGCGGCATGAACGAAGTGTGTTTCCGGAGAAACGCGCGGGGTGCTCGAATCGGGCTTCCCGGCACCGGAAGTATCACATCGGCGGCCGTCCGAAGGTAGGCGGCCGCCGGCTCCGGCTTCCGGTGCGGGGATGACCTGGTCAAAGCTGTGAAAAGGCGTGCGCCGAGCGTGAAACGTTCATCCGGCGGGCGTTCGGCACCCTGCCACCCGGCAATCGCCGCCAGGCGGCCCCGGCCGGTCCCCTGGCGATGACGTCGGCGCGGACCTCACCCGCGCGCTGCGCGCCTGGATCATGGGACGCCGGACCATCGACAACGTGTACAAGGCCATCGACGACGCGATTCGCCTGATCTACGAGTTTCCGGCGGGACGCTGAGGAATTCCGGACCGGAGAGGGCGTGAGCGGGATTCGGGGTAATGTAATCGCTCGTACGCCGACCGGTCGTTGAGCCGAGAATCCCGCGGAGGCCCCGGGGCCTGGTTGACGGCGAGATCTGTGAATCCGGCCGTGAAACACAATCGGCTCACCTTTCAGGAAGCGGCTGAACGCGCATTCCCGTGCCCGCCATGCCGCGATCCACTGTTTCGAGATCGACGGTTCGATGGGCTGAGTGGTCTGTTACCCGTATGGCGACGCGGGCACGGGCATGCCGGTTAAAGAGAAAAGGTGAAAGATCAAAGCAGGTCGAGCCGCCGATCCATCGTTTTCCGGAAACCGGCCGCGGACCCGGTACCGGCGGCCATCAGGGCAGGCCGAAAAGCGGCACGACCGCACGTCGCCGGGCTCCGGCTCGACCTTGGCCGGACGGCACGGGGGCGCGGTGTCGCCGGGACGCGGGCCGGCCATGTGAGGATCCGCCCCGGCCGGCGCGGGAGCGGATCTCGTCCGGCGATCGGACGCTACGAGCTGCCGAGCACCAGGGTTCCGGCCGATCCGAACATGCCGCCGATGCCCTGCACGAGGCTGGTGCGCACGCCGGGAACCTGGGCCGCGGCCTGGCCGCGGAGCTGGCGCACGGCCTCCTGGATGGCGAACATCCCGTACATTCCGGTATGGGTGTAGGACAGGCCGCCGCCGTTGGTGTTCATCGGAAGCGTTCCCCCCGGCGCGGTGGCACCGCTCGCCACGAACGCGCCGGCCTCGCCGCGGCCGACGAACCCGAGGTCCTCCAGCCCGTAGAGCGGGACGTGCGCGAACGCGTCGTAGATCATCAGGTGATCGATGTCATCGGTGGTCATCCCGGCCTCGCCGAATGCCTCCCGAGACGCGTCACGGAACGCACGGAAGGAGGTGAGGTCATCCATCATGGAGACCCCGGGGCCCTCACTGGATTCTCCCGTGCCGAGGATTCGTACCGCCGGGTGGGTGATGTCGAGGTCGGCGGCACGCCTCTCGGAAGTGATCACCAGAGCGCCGCCGCCGTCGGTGACCACGCAGCACTCGTGGATGTGGAACGGCCAGGCGATCAATCTGCTGGCGAGCACGTCCTGCACCGTGATCGGGTCACGGCGGAAGGCGCGGGGGTTGCTCGTGGCCCACCGTCGCTGGGCCACCGCGACAAAGGCCAGTTGTTCCTCGGTGACGCCGTACCGGTTCAGGTAGGCGAGCGCGGGCAGCGTGAACCTGCTGGGCGGCCCGGCGAGGCCGTACGGCGCCTCGAACTGGCCGACCGCGCCGGCCGGGTTGAACGAGTACGGCGGCTCGCCCACCCGGGACCGGCCCGACTGGCCGTGGGCCACCACGACCACCGATGCGGCCCCGCCGCGGATGGCGGCGACGGCGTGCCGCACGTGCAGCATGTAGGAGCAGCCGCCCACATTGGTGCCGTCGAGCCAGCGCGGTCTGACTCCCAGGTAGTGAGCCAGCTCGACCGGCGAGAACGTGGCGCAGGCGATCCCGTCCACCTCGGCCGGAGTGAGACCGCACTCCGCCAGAGCGGCCAGCGCCGGCTCGACGTGCAACTGCATCGCGGACCGGTCGGGCACCGAGCCGATCCGCTCGGACTCCGCCGCGCCCACTATCAGCAGATCACTCATGGCCCGCCTCGCCCACCGGCCGGAACTGGGGAACGCTGATATCCCCACGCCGCTCGAAGACCACGTCGAGTTCCAGACCGATCGGCAGCTTCGACGGGTCGGGTTCCACCTCGAGAATGTTGGTGAGCATCCTCGGTCCTTCCACCAGTTCGACGAGGGCGATCACGAACGGCACGTCGTCGTAGCCCGGCGCCGGCCGATGGCTGATCACGTAGGACGCGAGCCGCCCCCGTCCTCGCGCCCGTACCCAGGACACCTCCGCGCCGCCGCAGAACGGGCAGTGGTCACGTGGATAGAAGTAGGCGCGGTCACACGGGCCGCAGCGGCGCAGCCAGAGCTCGCCCTGGCTCGCCCTGTCCCAGTAGAACCGGGTCTCCGGGGTCGGTACGGGAAGAGCCGGGCCGCTCATGACGGCGCGCCGATCCGGGCCCTGCCGCGGTCGAGCACGATCGCTCCATCACCGTCCGCGGTGCGGAACCACACCTGTTCGCCGTCGATCCAGATGGATGTGCGCAAGGTGCCCCCGGGATAGGTCGGCCTGCTGAACCGGCAGCTCATCTCGGTCAGCCGGGCCGGTTCGGATTCACACGCGCCGCGCAGCAGAGCACGGCCGGCGAAGCCGTACGTGCACAGGCCATGCAGGATCGGCCGGTCGAACCCGCCGGCGGCGGCGAACTTCGGATCGGAATGCAGCGGGTTGCGGTCGCCGGACAGCCGGTACAGCAGCGCCTGGTTGGGGGCCGTCCGCTCCTCGACCACGGCGTCGGGCTCCCGGTCGGGGACCTGCCAGGTGTCGGCGGGGCCGCGTTCTCCCCCGAAACCTCCCTCACCGCGTAGAAAGGCGCCGCGGGTGACGTCGGCGATCGGTTCGCCGTGCGCGTCGGTGAGGCGTGAGCTGACGGTGACCAGCGCGCCGCTGCCCTTGTCGTACATCGCGTCGATGCCCGCGGTGACCAGCCCTTCCCCCGCGACGGGCAGGGGCCGGTACAGCCTGATGCCCTGCTCGGCGTGGAGGAGCCTGGCCGGATCGAAGTCACCGTAGGAACGGCCGAGCGGGATCATGGACAGGATGACGGCGAACGTCGGCAGGGCCCGCTGGGGGAGACCTTCGGAGTTCTCGGTGGTGAACGGCAATTCGTCCAGCGGGTCCTGGGCGCCGGCACCGACGCCGAGGGCGTAGAGCATGGCCTGGTCGGCGTTCCAGGTGACCTGATGGGGCGCGCTGCGATAACCCACCGCGGTGAGGTCGACAGGCATGGATCAGTCCTTCTGGTGGTCGAGCACGCCGGCGTTCGGGGCGGCGGCGGCGACCAGTTCGGGGATGATCTCGTCGAGCTCGGCAGTGGTCCACGGCCGATCCCGCCTGGTCTTGGGGCCGATGTTCCAGCCTTCGCAGACCGCGACGTGGCCGGCCGAGACATGGAAGACGCGTGCGGTGACCTTCTGGGCGGCAGGGCCGGCCAGCCAGACCACCAGGGGGGCGATGCCCGCGGGGTCGAGCGGGTCGAAGGTGTCGGGCTCGGCGTCGAGGCTCATGCCGGCGGTGGCGGTGAGCCGGGTGCGGGCGACCGGGGCAATGGCGTTGACCGTGACCCCGTACGACGCGAGTTCCGTGGCGGCGATGAGCGTGAGGCCTGCGATGCCCGCCTTCGCCGCACCGTAGCCGGCCTGGCCGAAGTTGCCGAACAGGCCGCTGCCGGAGGAGGTGTTGATCACTCGCGCGTCGACCGGACGTCCCTGCTTGGACTGGGTTCGCCAGTATCGGGCGGCGGCCCGCAGGACACAGAAGTGCCCGCGCAGGTGGACCCGGATGACGGCGTCCCAGTCCTCGATCGTCATGTTGACCAGGGCGCGGTCACGCAGGATGCCGGCGTTGTTCACCAGCACGTCGAGGCCGCCGAACTCCTCCAGCGCCGACTGGACCAGTCGCGTCGCGCCGTCAGGGTCCGAGACGTCCTCGCCGTTGGCGATGGCGCGGCCGCCGGCCGCCCGGATCTCCTGGGCCACCTCCTCGGCCGGCCCGCTGGAGGCGCCCTGCCCGTCCGCGGATCCGCCCAGGTCGTTCACCACCACCGAGGCGCCCGCCCTGGCGAAGGCCAGGGCCTCCTCCCGGCCGATTCCCCGTCCGGCCCCCGTCACGATCACTACTCGTCCGGCGAGGGTTGCGTCAGTGGACATGTCGTTGCTCCTTGAAATCTGATCGTGGGCGATGTGCCGGGGCGGTCACATCGCCGCGCCGCTCTCCTTGGCCGTGGCGATCTCGGCCCAGCTGAGCCCGGCTTCGAGGAGGACCTCCTCGGTGTGCTGGCCGTGTTCCGGGGAGGACGTGGGCCGAGGCGCGGTCTCGTCGATCTGGATCGGGTTCGCGACGAAGTGGTACGGCACGCCCGCCGGGTCCTTGGCCTGGACGACGTACCCGTTGGCGACGGCCTGCTGGTCGCTGAGGACTTCCTTGGGGGACTGGACCACGGCCCAGACGCCTTCCTGCCGGGCCAGCGCCTGCCGCCAGTGGTCCAGATCGTGTGCGGCGAAGATCCGGTCGAGCTCGCCGACCGCGTCGGCGGCGTTCGCCACCAGTGAGGCGCCGTCGGGGAACCGCGGGTCGTCGGCGAGTTCGGGGTGGCCGAGCGCGGCGCACAGCGGACGCCAGTAGCGGTCCGGCTGCAACATGACGAGCTGGAGCCAGCGTCCGTCCCGGGTCCGGTAGGCGTTCGTGATCGGGTTCATCGCCGTCTTGCCCACGCCGATCGGGATCCGGTCGACGTCGAAGAAGTCGGCGGCCATGATGTCCGGTGCCATCGTCCACATCGCCTGAGCCATCAGCGACACGTCCACCACGGACGGTTCGCCGGTGCGTTCGCGACGGTACATGGCGGCTGCGATGCCCCCGGCCAGGGTCAGTCCCGAGGGCAGGTCGCCGTAGGCAGGCCGCTGGGCGATCGGCCGCTGTGCCGGGTCGGTGGCCAGCGCGTAGGCGACCGAACCCCGGGCCATGAACGTCGCCGAGTCGAAGCCTCCGTTCTCCGCCTCCGCTCCCCGTGGGCCCAGGCCGGAGCCCCGCGCGTAGATCAGCTTCGGGTTGACCGCACGCAGGTCCTCGACGTCGATGCGCAGCTTGCGCCGCGCGGCGGGCAGCCAGTTGGTGAGGAACACGTCGGCGTTCGCCACCAGGCGGAGCAGGAGCTCCCTGCCCTGCTCGGTCCGCAGGTCGAGCCCGACGCTGCGTTTGCCCCGGTTGCCGAGCTCCATCATGTAGTCCAGTTCGGTTTTCCCGCCGCCGGGCCGCAGACCGCCGACCACCAGCGCCCTGCCCGGATCGCCTCCGTCGGGATGCTCGACCTTGATCACGTCTGCCCCCCAGTCGGACAGCGCCACTCCCGCCGAGGGAACGAAGGTCCAGGAAGCCAGCTCGATCACTCGGACACCCGCGAGCACGTCTGTCATGGAAACCACCTTGAGGGCCGTGCGGCCACGGAGAGCCGCGTTGAAGGGGGACTCCGAGTTCCGGAAATCTTCCCGAGTGCCGTGCTGTCAGGGCGAACTCGGGTGGGCGGAAACCTCGGGACGACCGTTGTGGAGAAGTACCGTAGACACTACTGTATTGCTAACTATAAGCCTGTGCAATGGATGGACCCTGATGCGGAACGACGAACCTCTGCCCGCCACGGACCGATTCGGAGAGTCGCGATGAACACGCTGATGCTGCTGGACATGGCGGTTGCCGGATTCGGTGACCGGGTGGCCTTGGGATCCCAGCGGACCGGCATTACCTATCGACAGCTGCGGGAGGCGGCCGCCGGGGGTGCGGGGTTGATCCGGTCTGAGGACCGGCGGACCGTCGTGTTCGTCGGTGAGAACGGCCCGGCTTTCCCGGTGGCGATGTTCGCGGCCGCGGCGGCGAACATGCCGTTCCTGCCGCTGAACTACCGGCTCGCGCCCCAGGCGCTCGCGGACACGCTGGCCAGGCAGTCCGCCCCGCTACTCATCGCCGGGGAGCGGGTCGGTGCGCTGGCCGGTGCGGAAACCCGGTGGATCTCCCTCGCCGACTGGCCGGCCCGGTGCCTTGAGGGCGGTGGCCCCGGCCTGCCGGTGGACTCTCCCGATCCCGACGACATCGCCGTGCTCCTGCAGACCAGCGGCACGACCTCCACGCCGAAGAGCGCGGTGCTCAGGCATCGGCACCTGGCCTCCTACGCGCTCGGCACCGTCGAGTTCGGGTCCGCCGGCGAGGACGAGGCCACCCTGGTCGCCGTTCCCCCCTACCACATCGCGGCGGTGGCGAACCTGCTGACGAACCTGTACGCCGGGCGCCGCATCGTCTATCTCGACAGCTTCTCGGCATCCGGATGGCTTGACATCGTCCGGACCGAGCAGATCACCCACACGATGGTCGTGCCCACCATGCTCGCCCGCATCGTGGACGAGTTGGAACGCGGCGGCGTGCCCGCTCCGGAATCGCTGCGCTCCCTGTCCTACGGGGGTGCGAAGATGCCGCGTCAGGTGATCGAGCGGGCGTTGCGGCTGTTCCCCGAGACCGACTTCGTCAACGCCTACGGCCTCACCGAGACCTCGTCCTCCATCGCGGTCCTCTTTCCGCAGGACCATCGGGACGCCCTCACCGCCGACGATCCCGGGGTCCGGGCCAGGCTCGGCTCGGCGGGACGTCCGCTACCGGGCATCGCCGTCGAGATCCGCGACGATCAGGGCGGGATCTGCCCGACCGGCGTGCCGGGAGAGATCTGGGTGCGTGGTGCTCAGGTCGCCGGTGAGTACCTCGAGTCCGGTACCACCCTGGACCGGGACGGTTGGTTCGCCACCCGGGACCATGGACACGTCGACGAGGACGGCTATCTCTTCGTCGGTGGCCGTTCCGACGACACCATAATCCGCGGCGGGGAGAACATCGCCCCCGCGGAGGTGGAGGATGTCATCCTCGATCACCCCGCGGTCGCCGAGGTCGCCGTCGCCGGTGTCGACGACAACGAGTGGGGGCATCGCATCGTCGCCTTCGTCGTCGTCAGATCCGGTCACTCCGTTGACGGCGAGGACATCCGCGCGTGGGTGCGCGCCCGGTTGCGCAGTTCCAGGACACCGGACGACGTCGTCTTCCTCGGGGAACTGCCGCAGACCGCCACCGGAAAGATCCTCCGGCGGGAACTCGTCCAACGGGCCCGGGTCATGTCCGCCCAGGGCTGACGCGCGTCGCCTCAACGTCCGGGGACCGTCGGCCGGTCCCCGGACGTGTCCTCCCCCTCCGAGCCGTCCCCTCCCCGTCCGTGCCGCCGGTGTCGCGCCGAGCGCGCTCTTCGGGCTGCCTCGAATATCCAGATATCTCGGGATAACAAGTGTCAAACAGATGCTTCCCGCCCCCTTGACCCCTCCGCTCCCAGGGATTACCAAATACACAACCGTAATCCAAACGGTAAGGCATTCGACTGGAGTGACCCATGGCAGGGGCGGCCAGGTTTCGCCACCACTGCCAGGCCGGAACGCGTGCCAGACACCCATCCAGATCGGCTCGGTACCTCAGAGGCCGGCAAGCCGCCAAACATCCCGGTCGAAAGGACATTCCTGATGCTCACACGTTTCTCTCCCCGCTCCGGCGAACGGCACGAGGGCCGCTCGTCCTCGGTACGAGCTCGCCTCGCGGGCGTCCTGCTGCTCGCGCTCACCGCGTCCACCGCCTGTGGTGACGGAGGCTCGGGCGGCAGTGACACTCCCGGCATCACCGACACCGAGGTCAAGGTGGCCATAGTCGTGCCGAAGACCGGTCCGTCGGCACCCACGTTCGACGGCTTCGAGCAGGGAATCAGGGCACGCTTCGAAGAGGCCAACGCGGCCGGCGGCGTGCACGGCCGCAAGATCAAGCTCGTCACCCTCGACGACGCCGGGGACGGCGCCCAGCAGGTGGTCGCCGGCCGGAACGCCGTGCAGTCGGAGAAGGCGTTCGGCATCATCGCCGCCTCCCGGGTCGACACGATGTACGCCTATCTGAAGCAGAACAACGTGCCGGTGACGGGGTTCCCGGGACAGCCGCCCTTCGCGAACGACCGTAACGCCTTCGGAGCCTACGGCTCCTTCGCGATGGGCCTGGCCCAGACTGCGACCGCGCAGACGGTGAAGGACCGTGGCGTGACCAAGATGGCGGTCTTCGCGCATAACTCCCCGGGAGCCATCAACTCCGCGGACGCCTTCGTCTTCGCCTCGAAGCAGGTGGGCCTTCCGGTGGTGATGAAGCAGTACGACATCCCGCTCGGATCGTTCGACGCCACCGCGATCGCCGTGCGTCTGAAGGAGCTCGGCGTCGACGGTGTCTACCTCCCCATGCTCACGCAGTCCAATGTGTCGATCATGCAGGCGGTCAAGCAGCAGGGCATCGAGTTGAAGGCGGGGTACGTCACCTATGACCCCAGCGCCATCGCCCAGGCGGGCAAGGCGCTCGAAGGGGCGCTCGGCACGCCCAGCGGGACGATCCCGCTCGAACTCGACCAGGAGCCGGTCAGGAAGTACCGGGAACTGATGGCCAAGTACGCCCCGAAGGTCGACCCGGCGGGCAACCTCTTCACCGCTGTCGGCTGGATTTCCGCGGACCTGTTCCTGCACGGGCTTGACCTGGCCGGCGCATCGCCCACCCGTCAGGCGTTCATCGACAACCTGCGGAAGGAGGAGGCGTACACGGGGCGCGGGCTGCTGGTGCAGCCGGTGAGTTTCAAGCCGGGCATCCTCCCGAACGGAGACCCGGTCAAGTGCGTCTGGCTCGAGACCATCAAGGACGGCAAGTACGTGCCGGACGCCGACAAGATCTGCGGCGAACTGGTCAAGGTTCAGTAGAGATCAACCGATTCGGGGCGTGAGAGTCCGTGGCCGCTGTCTTGGGCCCAAGGATTCCCGACGACCGAAAGGGACGGACCGACGTGGGTTATGAATTCGCTTCTCAGACATCTCTCCGGGTGAGCCACCTCGGGGCCACTGGAACCACGGCCCTGGCCGCACCCGACGCCGGAGGGCCGACATGCTGAGCTACATTGTCGGCGGTCTGGTGACCGGCGGTATCTACGCGATCTCCGCCATGGCGCTGGTGATCACGTACAACGCCTCCAAGGTGTTCAACTTCGGACAGGCGGCCATCGCGTTCTTCGTGGCCTACTGCTATCACTTCCTGCACACGGAGGTGGGCCTGCCGGTGTTCGTCGCCGCGGTGCTCTGCCTTTTCGTGATCGCCCCGGGTCTCGGACTGCTGCTCTGGGCGGTGCTGCTGAACCGGCTCGGCTCGTCGGTGCCCCTGGTCCGCCTGGCCGGCACCATCGGCCTGCAGGTGGCGCTGACCGCCGCCACGGCGCTCATCTTCGGGCACCAGCCGGTGTACGAGGCGGCGGGACTGATCAAAAATCCGGAGGTCGTTCTCAACATCGCCGGAGTCGCGCTCTCCAGCGAACAGCTGCTCATCCTCGGCGCGGCGGTGTTGGTCGCCGCGGTGGGCGCGGTGGTGCTGTACGGCACGACGGCGGGGCTGATCACTCGCGGTGCCGTGGACTCCAAGCTGATGACCGTGCTCACCGGGACGAACCCGAACGCCGTCACCGCGGTGACCTGGGCCGCCGGTGCGGCGCTGGCCGGACTCGCCGGCATCCTGATCGCGCCGAGAGTCGGGCTGGACTCGCTCAGCTTCGCGAACCTCATCGCCGCCTCCTTCGCCGGTGTGGTGATCGGCAAGCTGACCAACCTGTGGCGGGCCTTCGCCGGAGCGTTGCTCGTCGGCGTCGCCCAGTCCGTCGTGGTCCCGTACCTGCCCGATTCGGGACTGCTGGCGACGGCACTGCGGCCGAGCATCCCGTTCCTGTTCATGATGATCGCGATCCTCGTCTACAGCAGGTCGAGCGAGCTGCGGGCCGAGACCCAGCAGCGCGAGGTCGCCTCGTTGCAGAGCGACATCGACCGTCGCCAGGCGCACAACGCGGCTCTGATGCGCGGCAAGGAGGGGAGATGGGACCGGCGGGTCGGATGGATCCTGCTCGCAGGTGTGATCGTCTTCTTCCCGATCGTGCTGGACGACTTCTGGATCGGGGTGGTGGCGCTCGGGCTCGCCTATTCGGTGATCTTCCTCTCCTACCGCCTGATCACCGGCGAGGTCGGTGTGATCGGCCTGTCGCAGATCACCTTCGCCGGCCTCGGCGCGATCGCCACCGGTCAGCTGGCCACCGTGTACGGGCTGCCGGTGCTGCCGGCGATCCTGCTGAGCGCGGTGATCGCGGGGCTGTGCGGCATCGTGGTCGGGGTCGTGTGCCTGCCCCTGGGCCAGCTCTACACGGCGATCACCACCTTCGCGTTCGCGCTGCTCATCGGCGAGGTGGTGTTTCCGATGCAGCAGTTCTCCAACATGGACTCGGGCATCGCCGTCGACCGGCCGGCGATCGGATCGTTCGTCTTCGACGGCAACGTGTCGTTCTACTTCCTGATGGTCGCCTCCTTCGCCGCGGTGGGTCTGCTGCTGTGGAACCTGCGACGGTCGACGACCGGCATGGTGTTCGCCACGATCCGGGCGAGCCGGGCCCGGGCGGAGACGCTCGGGTTCAACATCTTCGGCGCCCGGCTGTGGGCGTTCATACTGGGGGCCGGCGTCGCCGGCCTCGGTGGCGGATTCGTGGCCAGCTACCAGCTGGTGGCACTGCCCAACGCCTATCTCGCGACGGCCGGTCTTGTCTGGTTCGCCGTGGCGATCGCGCAGGGCGCGAACAGCATGGGTGGTGCGGCCATGGCCGGGCTGTCGCTCGCCGTGATGCCGCCGCTGTTCGGACTGTTCCTGCCCAGCGAGCTCGGCGATCTGCCGGCGCTGCTGTTCGGGCTGATGGCGATCCTGCTGGTCGCCCAGCCCAGCGGCATCAACGTCCAGCTCAGAGCGCAAATGAGAGGCCTGGCGGTAGCCGTCGAACGGGCGGTCGCGAGCCGGTCACAAAGGCCCGTCGAGAGGCCCGAGGCCGAATCCGTCGGTGATGGCCAGGCCCGGCAGGAGCCGGTGGAGGAGAGGGCATGACAACCGCGCGAACAACCCTCGAATGCCATGGGATCAGCGTGAACTTCGGAGGTGTCAAGGCTCTCGACGACGTCTCGATCGACGCGTGCGCGAGCCGGGTCACCGCGCTTATCGGCCCGAACGGCGCGGGCAAGAGCACGACGCTCGCCGTCGCCTCGGGCCTGCTCCGGCCCAACTCCGGTCGTGTGCTGATGGAGGGCGCGGATCTGACCGGGCAGCCCCCCCAGGCGTTCGCGCGTAAGGGGATGGCCCGGACGTTCCAGTCACCGCAGCTGGTGAAGGAGCTCACGGTGCGCCAGCACATCGTGCTGGCGCACCGCGCGGCCGATCATCGGTCGCGCTTCTGGCGGGATGTGCTGGGGCTGGGCAGGACCGACCGCGCCGGCGAGACGGAGCGGGCCGACGAGTTGCTCGGTGAACTCGGGCTCGACGCGATGGCCGATGCCACCCCCGACGCGTTGCCGATGGGAACCAGGCGGCTCGTCGAGGTGGCACAGTGCCTGGCCAACGAGCCGCGGCTGCTGCTCCTCGACGAACCGTCCGCCGGGCTCAACGCCACGGAGACCGGTGTCTTCGCGGACCTGGTGAAGCGGCTGTGCCGCGAGCGATCGATCGCGGTGCTGCTGGTCGAGCACGACCTGGAGCTGGTTCTCAGCATCAGCGACAAGATCTTCGTGCTCGACTTCGGGAAGCTGATCGAGTCGGGCACACCGGATGAGATCAAGAACAGCGAGGCCGTTCAGGCGGCATACCTGGGGACGGTGCAGGCGTGACGGACACGGTGGTTGTCGACGATCTCACAATCCGGTACGGCGACGCCGTCGCCGTCGACGGGGTCTCCTTCCGGGTGGCCCAGGGAGAGTGCCTGGCCGTCCTCGGCTCCAACGGTGCGGGCAAGAGCACGGTGGCCAAAGCCCTCGCCGGGCTGTTGAAGCCCGCGAGCGGCAGCATCGAGGTGGCCGGGCACCCGCACACGGAGAGCACGCCATACCGGCTCGCCCGCAACGGTGTCGTCTACCTGCCGGAAGGGCGGGGCATCTTCCCCACCCTGACGGTCGCGGAGAACATCAAACTCGGCGTTCGCACGCTGCCTCGCGGGCAGCGGCGTGCCGCGGAGGCGCGGGCCTACGAGTACTTCCCGATCCTCGGCGAGCGGGTCAAGCAGGTTGCTCAGACCCTTTCCGGCGGTGAGCAGCAGATGCTCGCGCTGGCTCGCGCGCTGGTGACCAACCCCCGTCTGATCGTCATCGACGAACTCTCGCTGGGCCTGGCCCCGCTGGTCATCGAGGCCGTGTACACGGCACTCGCCAAGACCAGGACCACGGGAGTGAGCATCGTGTTGATCGAGCAGTACGTGGACAAGGCGCTCGGTTTCGCGGATCGGGTGCTGATCATGCGCCGCGGGTCGGTCGTGTGGGAGGGACCCGTCGACGCCGGAATGGCCGCTGTGGCGCAGAGTTACCTGGGCGGTGAGGTCGCCGAGGAGGTGTGAGACCACGGACGCGCACCGGAGGGAGCCGTCCTTCCGGTGCGCGGCTTTGTCGGAGGCAACTGTCGTAAGGCTTGCCGAATGAATTACAGTATCTATTGTCGTCCGGGTGGCCAACCGCAACCGACGCCTCGATCCGACGTCCGCTGTGATCGGGGCCGAGGACCTCGAAGGAGTGTCCATGAGGGATGAAGATCCTCCGCTGACTGCGGAGAGAGTCGGTACGGCCGCTGCGACGCTCGGGGTGCTACCGGAGCGCCGCCGGGGTTCGGTGCGCAGGACCGTGACGCTCGACGCGGCTCCCGACGGCTCCTGGGCGGCGGGCTGGTTCCTGACGGCCCGCGCCCGCGACCTGCTGACCGAGGCCGGGGGCGGGACGCGGGTCCTCGACCGGCTGGAGATCTCCGCGCGCATCGGGGCCGCGGGGGAACTGCGGGGGCTGGAGGTCCCCACGATGCCCGAGCTCGCGGAGGCACTGCTCGGCCGTGACACGCGCAGGGGCTTCCGGGCCGTGCTCGCGAACCTGTCCTCGATCCGGCCCACCTCGTTGGAGGGGGCACTGCTGGACGACTTCCCGGGGCTCGGCATCGTCTCCGGATACGGCCGGTTGCGCGCCGAGCGGGCCACCGAACCGTCGATGCCCGCCTCACGCCGCCATCCCCTCAGCGGAACCTGCATGGGCTGGGCGCCGGGAGGGAGTGCGATTCGGCGGGCGACCCAGGAACCCCCTGCGGGATCGGAGATCCTGAGCGACCACCATGCCGCGACCCCGCTGGCGGAGATGACCGACGCGAACGGCTGGCACGAGGATCGGCCGACGAGACCCGGCACGGTGCGCCGGAGACGGTTGCTGGATGTCGCCCTCGATGAGAACAGTCCGATCTACAGCTACTTCCGTGACACCTACGAAGAGCCGGACGGCGAGGAGGCGGTGATCCACGAGTACGAGCTGCACGCTCGCGCCCACGGCACTCCACCCGTTCTCGTCTCGGTGAACGCGACCCCGCGGCCACTGCCGTTCGCGGAATGCCCGCTTGCCGCGCTCAACGTCGGCAGGCTGGCGGGCGTCGCGCTGAGCGAGATCGACGGTGCGGTACGGACCACGCTGACCGGGACGGCCGGCTGCACCCATCTGAACGACATGCTGCGGACCCTGCGATTCGTCGAGTCGCTGCGTGCGGGGCCGTCGCGCCCGCACCCGTCGTATCCCTCGGATCGCCCGGCCGGTTCCGAAGACGAGGAAGGAAACAACGATGCGTGAGGCGGTGATCGTCGACGCGCTCCGTACTCCGATCGCGCGCGGACGTACCGGCGGGGCACTGGCGGGTCTGCATCCGGTCGACCTGCTCGCGCACGTGCTCGATGCCCTGGTGACGCGCAACGGGTTCGACCCCGCCCTCATCGATGACGTTGTGGCCGGTTGCGTGACGCAGGCCGGGGAGCAGGCCGCGAACATCGCGCGCAACGCCGTGCTCGCGGCCGGCCTGCCGGAACGGGTGCCGGGCACGACGGTGGACCGGCAGTGCGGTTCGTCACTGCAGGCGGTGCAGTTCGCCGCGCAGGCGGTGATGTGCGGTGCCGCCGACATCGTCGTCGCCTGTGGAGTCGAGTCGATGAGCCGGGCGCCGTGGGGGACCGCGGCGGGCACTTTGGACGTCTACGGGCGCCGGATGGCCGGTCGCTATCCGGACGGACTGGTGCACCAGGGCGTCGCCGCCGAACTCGTCACCGCTCACTGGGGGCTCTCCCGCACGGAACTGGACGAGTTCTCCGCCGAGTCGCACCGCAGGGCGGCCGCCGCGACGGCTCGGGGGGACTTCGCCCGTGAGATCCTCCCCGTCCCCGCCGGCGGTCACGACGAGTTCTCCGTCGACGAGGGAATCCGCTCCGAGGTCAGTGTCGAGGCGCTGGGGAAGCTGCGTCCCGCATTCCGTACCGATGAGTCCGCCGCGCGCTTCCCGGAGATCGACTGGAGCATCACCGCGGGCAACAGCTCGCAGATCAGCGATGGCGCGGCTGGTGTGCTGATCGCCGACAGGGAGACGGCGGACCGGCTCGGGCTCCGGATCCGGGCCGTCCTGCGGGCCGCGGTGGCGGAGGGCGACGACCCGCTGATGATGCTCACGGCGGTGATCCCCGCCACCGGGAAGGTGCTGGCGCGCGCCGGGTTGACCGTCGACGACATCGACCTGTTCGAGGTGAACGAGGCCTTCGCTCCGGTGGTGCTCGCCTGGCAGCGGGAGATCGGCGCCGACCAGGGACGAGTGAACGTCAACGGCGGCGCGATCGCGCTCGGGCATCCGCTCGGCGCCACCGGCGCCCGCCAGCTCGTCACGCTGCTCAACGCGCTGGAGCTGCGCGGTGGGCGGTTCGGGCTGCAGACGATCTGTGAAGCCGGCGGGATGGCGAACGCACTGATCATCGAGCGGGTGTGAGCCGTCCATCCGCCGGACGGGCGGGCGAGCGTGGACGGTCAGGGAACCGGAGCCGCCGCGATGCGCGGTGTGAGCGAGAAGGAAGTTGACATGGAAGTAACAGACGTGGCTCTGCTCTTGATCCGGGTGTGCGTGGGTCTCACCCTGGTGGCGCACGGTCTCAATCACGCGTTCGGCGGAGGGAAGATCGCCGGTACGGCGGGCTGGTTCGAAGGGCTGGGGCTGCGCCCGGGGGTCGTGCACGCGTGGGCGAGCGTGTTGGCCGAACTGGCCGCGGGGATCGGCATCGCGATCGGCCTGCTCACCCCGCTGGCCTGCGCCGCCGCGATCGGTGTGATGACGGTCGCCGGGGTGATCTCGCACCGGTCCAACGGCTTCTTCGTGTTCCGGGACGGATACGAGTACGTGCTGATGATCGCGGTGATCTGTGCCGCAGTCTCCCTGGCCGGTCCGGGCAGGGCCTCGGTGGACGGGGCGCTGGGCATCGACCTGGCCGGTGGGACCGGCCTGGCCATCGGCGTGGGGCTCGGGCTGCTCGGCGCGGCGGTGCTGCTCGGCGCGGCCTGGCGCCCGGCGCCCGCCAAGGCCGAAGAGGGGAGCCGGTGACCGCCACCACGACACGAGCGGACCGGCCCCGGCTGGTCACCCGCCCCTTTCTCGGCATCGCGATCTGCGGAACGGTCTTCTTCTTCGCCAGCGGGATGACGATTCCGATGCTGCCGCGCCTGATCGTCGACGACCTGGGAGGTGGAGGCGCCCTCGTCGGGTTCATCGTGGGGGGCATGGCGGTGTCCTCCATCATCATCCGGCCCTGGGCCCCGAGGTTCGGCGAGTCCTTGGGGCTGAAGAGGACCGTGCTGGTCGGCACCCTGCTGGCGTCGCTGTCGTTCATCGGATACGGGATCGCGCCGGAACTGGTGAGCCTCTCGCTTTTCCGGCTCATCACCGGACTGGGCCAGGCACTCTTCCTGGTCAGCGCGATCACGCTGGTCACCGGCATCGCCCCGGCGGAGCGGCGCGGCGAGGCGGTGAGCTACTTCTCGATCGCACCGTGGCTCGGCATCGGTGTCGGGCCGGCCCTGGGCGAGACGATCGTGCAACTGGCCGGGATCCGGGGCGCCTGCCTGGCGGCCGGCGCGCTCGCGCTCGTCGGAGTCGTGGCGGCCCGGCTCCTGCCGAAGAAGGCGGACGAGCCCGGCCGCGAGGAGCTGACGGAGCGGCCGGGGCGGCTACCGCGGATACAACGGTCCGCGCTCGGCCCCGGCGCGGTCCTCGCCCTCGGCATGTTCGGCGCGGTCGCCTTCTCCACGTTCCTGCCGCTGTACACCCGCGAGATCGGGGTCGGCGGGTCGCAGTACGTGTTCCTCGCCTACGGCATGATCATCTTGCTGCTCCGGCTGTTCGGCGGCCGGATTCCGGACCGTTTCGGCGGGGCGGCGGTCAGCACGGTGGCCACCCTGCTGATCACCGTGGGCCTTATCCTGATAGCCACGGTCCCCACCGCGATCGGGTTGTACGGCGGTACCGCCGTCTTCGCCACCGGCACCGCGTTGCAGTACCCTGCGCTGCTCGCGTTCACGGTCAACCGGGTGCCCCCCGCGGAGCGTGCGGTCGCGGTGGCGACCTTCACGATGTTCTTCGACATCGCGGCGGGGGCCGGTGGTGCGCTGCTGGGACTCGTCTACGGTTTCGGCGGCTACTCCGGCATCTTCCTGGCGGGGGCGGGGTGTGCGCTCCTGGGCCTGGTGCTGCTGCACACCTGGGCCGCCCCGCGGCGCGGTAGGCGCTCCTCCGTGCCCGCTCCGTCGCCCGCGGACTGAGGCCGCGTCCCGGGGATTCCCCGCACGCCATGGCCGGGGCATCGCGCACCGTCCCACGTCTCCGCGGAGGTCCGCGACACTGTGGAGCCTCCGCGGAGACGTGGGGCACGCCACCGGGCGGGCGCCCCTACGCGATCACACCGCGCTCGCGATGCCGGGCTATGGCCTCGGGGCTGTACCCGGCTTCCTCGAGCACCGCCGCGGTGTGCTCGGCGAACTCCGGTGCCCGCTTCGGCCGGCCGGGATCCTGGTCGAAGAGAATGGGCGGGACGACCAGCGGCAGCGGGCCGTCCGGGTACTCCACCTCCTGGATGAAGCCGTTGGCGATGACCTGCGGATCGTCGTGCGTCTCACGCGGCGTCTGCACCGGCGCCCACACGCCGCTCATGGTCACGAGAATGGTCCGCCATTCCGACAGGCTCCTGGTGGCGAACGTCTCGTCGAGAACGCGCACGAGTTCGGCGCTGTGCCGGGCACGGTTCGCGGCCCCGGCGAACCGCGAATCGTCCAGCAGGTCGAGGCGGTCCAGATGCAGGCAGAGGTCCCTCCAGTCCCGCTCGTGGTCGCCGAGCAGGGTGAGGGAGAGGAAACGCCCATCCGCGGTTCGATAGGTGTTCCCGGTCCAGTGGATCTGCTCGCGCGCCGGCCGGGAGTTGAACGCCTGTCGGCCGGGAGGGAACGTGCTGCTGATGATCGCGGGTGCGTTGAACCACATCGCGCTGCCCAGCAGTGAGGCGTCGACCACCGGGGCCACGCCGGTGCGCTCACGCTGGAGCAGTGCCGCGCAGATCCCGCCCGCGAAGACCAGGCCCGACATTCCGTCGCCGTGGCCGACCATGCCGGAGGGTCGGTCGATGCCGGTGACGGCCATCGCGGTGCCGGCCAGCGACCCGCGCGCCCACCAGGAGGCGGAGTCGTAGCCGCCGCGCTCGGCCTCGGGGCCGCGTGGCCCCGCACCCGTGCCCTTCGCGTACACGATGCGCGGGTTCCGGGCTCGGATGTCGTCGATGTCGACCCCCAGCTTCCTGCGGGTCGCGGGCAGATAGCTCGTCAGGAACACGTCCGCGGTCTCGGCCAGCCGGTGGATGATCTCGCGACCCTCGTCGTCGGCCAGGTTCAGGGCGATGGCGCGCTTGCCCCGGTTGTAGTGCCTGAACATCCAGTTGGCCTGGCCGGGTTCGATGCCGCCTCCGTCGAACACGCGCATCGGGTCGGGCGCGGACGGGTTCTCGATGTGGATGACATCGGCACCCCAGCTGGCCAGGATCGTGCCGGCAGCGGGGCAGAAGGCCCACGTCGTGAGATCGAGGATGCGTATGCCGTCGAGTACTTTCACTGCTGCTCACTCTCGCCCAGATCGTCTCGTCGATCTGGAGTGTTGCATACTCGAATGCATTTCAGTAAGACTATCGGTATGGCTTACGTCCACTATGATCGCGAGTACTCCGTGGTCGGCGGATCGTGTTTCAGGCCGATTGTCGAGGGAGATCGAACATGACGACCACCGCGAACGCGACGGCTTCGCCGCCGCTACCGGAACCCAACGCGCTGACCGCGTTCTTCTGGGAGGCGACGCGAGCCGGAGAGCTGAAGTTCCTGCGTTGCCAGTCCTGCGGGCACTTCGTGCACTACCCGCGCCCCATCTGTAACCGGTGCCTGTCGATGGAGCTGGCGCCGGAACGCGTTTCCGGGCGGGCGGTCCTGTACAGCTACACGTGGGCGGTGCAGGCGTTTCATCCGTACTTCGTGGATCGCGTGCCGTACAACATCGCCGTGGTGGAGCTGGTGGAGCAGCCCGGCCTCCGCATGACGACGAACATCGTGGACTGCCCGCGAGAGCGGATCCGCACGGGCATGGCACTTGAGGTGGTCTTCACCGAGGTGACTCCGGAGGTGACCCTGCCGCTGTTCCGGCCCCTTGCCGAGTCGGACCGTACCGGGGCCGACGGGTCCGCACAGACCGAGGAGAAGTGATGAAGGGCAACGACCGTGTGGCGGCCGTGGGCGTCGGCTATTCCACGACCGGGCGCCGTACCGGCCTCACCTCCTGGCAGCTCGCGATCCAGGCGGCCAAAGCCGCCCTGGCGGATGCCGGGATGACGCCGCAGGACCTGGACGGGATCGCACTGCTGTGGGGGGTCGCGGGACCCGCTCCTGACGGGCTCGACGTGGTCGACCCGATGGACCTGGCCTACATGCTGGGTGTGGACACCCTGAACTGGTACGGCACCGCGGGACCCTCGTACGTCGGGCCGGCCATCCAGGCCGTCGCGGCCATCAAGTCCGGGCTCGCCCACACCGTGCTCACCCTGCGGATCATCAACCAGAGCGTGAGCACGGGCGATCGGCTGGCCAAGGACGGGGCGTCCGTCAAACCGACATACGCGCCCGACGATGCCCAGTTCACCGTTCCCTTCGGCTCGATCTCGCCGATCCAGTCGATCGCGGCCCTGCCCGCGCGGCTGCACATGGACACCTTCGGTACCACCGAGGAGCAGTTCGGCGCGCACGTCGTCGCGCAGCGGTACCACGCGAGCATGAACGATGACGCGATCTTCCGGGATCCGCTCACCGTCGAGGACTACCTGGCCTCGCGCTACCTGAGCACACCGGTCCGCATTCTGGACTGCGACTATCCCGTCGACTCCGCTTCCGCGGTCATCTTCACCAGTGGGGAGCGTGCCGACAGCTGGCGGAAGAAGCCGGTCTTCGTGGAGTCCGCGGCCTACTCCTCGGTCAAGTACATGACCTTCGAGAACCTCGACGACTTCACCCGGTCGTCTCCCTTCCATGCCGCCCGCGAGCTGTGGAACCGTACCGACCTGCGGCCCGAGGACGTGGACTGCGCACAGCTCTACGACGGTTTCACCATCATCGTGTTCCAGTGGCTGGAGGCGCTCGGCTTCTGCGGGCTCGGCGAGTCCGGTCCCTTCGTGGAAGCCGGTCACACGCGTCTGGGCGGACGCCTTCCGGTGAACACCGACGGGGGGGCCTGTAACGTGGGGCGCCGCCATGGGGCGAACTTCTGCATCGAGTCCATCCGCCAGCTCCGCGGCGAATGCGGTGATCGTCAGGTGCCGGGGGCGGAAGTCGCGGTATGGGCCAACGCTGTGGGACCGTTCTCCGGGGCCATGCTGATGACCGCCTCATAAACACACACCGAGGTCGCTCTCCGCTCCTTTGAGGTCAATCCGATGAGGAGCGGGCGGCGGATACGAATCACGGAGACTCCGTGTCTCCTACCGCGTTCGCGAGCCGGTCGCGGCTTCGTGGGCGGGAGCTCGACCGGGGCGGCAGGTCGCGTTCGCGTCCGCCCGGAGCCGCCCCTCCTGGCTGCCCTCGGTGGTCATTCCTCGGTACGGCCTTCGGCCTGCGTCAAGGTCCGGGCCAACCGCTCGCGAAGCCCGTCGATGATGATCGTCAGACCGGCTTCGAAGTCGTCGTCGGTGGCGAAGCTGTTGCTCCAGTACGTGATCGCCTCGGCCATCACCGGGAGGGACGCCCGGCCGACGAGTGCAGCGAAGAGCTGCTGCTCCTCCTCCTCGCCTTTGGCCGACCGGCCCGCCATGGAATAGAGCCGATCCTGCACGACGCAGCCTCGGGCGTAGACCGAGAGCGTCATGTAGGCGCGCACCGCCTCCTCCGTGGAGAAGCCGGCCTGCACGAGCACGCCGATCTCCTTGTCGAGGCGGGCGAAGTAGTGGACCATCGCCTGCTGCGACTGCATGGGCGCTCGCAGGACGACGAGGTCGCACAGCGACGGGTTCTCGATGAAGACACGCCGGAAGGCGCGGAAATACTGCCGCAGATGTTCGTCCCAGTCATACCCGCTGAACTCCGGCAGGATCTCGTTGAACCGGCGCGCCGCCTGCTCGGTGAGCGCGTCGAGCAGTTCCTCCTTGCTGCGGAAGTACCAGTAGATGCTGGTGACTCCGACGCCGAGGTGTCGTCCCAGCCGGGGCATGCTCAACTCGTCGACGCTCTCCATCTCGACGAGTTCGTAGGCTCCTCTGACTATCTCTTCCCGGCTCAACGAACCCCGTGGCCGGCGGGTCGACACGCCAGCCTTCGCCTTTGTCTGCCCTGCTTTCGGCGGCATGGGACCTCTCCAAGCGGTATGCCTTACAGTCATCATTACCGAAGCCAGTCTACGGCGTTGGGCCGTCCCCGGTAGTCAAGATCATTACTCGGCTGGACGGATGAGCCCGCATACCCCGGGCGCCGATCGACGCCTCGCCTGCGCTCCGCGCCCCATGGCAGGTGCCCGCCGTGATGAAATCTTTCGCTCCCAGGTGAGATCAGGCTTCATCCAGATTCTTGTGATAGATATCGTATATCTTACAGTAAGAGCCTTTGCAACGCTGTCCAGATCATGGGGGTTCTTCGATGAGCGAAGTCCTGAACGAGTTGCGCGCCTTCCTCGACAAGTCGTTGCCCGCCTGGCGCGACCAGTGGCCCGACGACTCCTCCTGGCAGGCCCGCTGCGCCTGGCAGCGCCTGATGGCGTCCCAGGGGTGGGCCGCCCCCGGCTGGCCCACGACATACGGCGGCCGTGGTCTCGGTACGGCGGAGTTGCTCGCGGTCGAGGACGTGCTCGCCGGATACGGGGCCCCCGTACTGCCCGGCATGCTCGGGTTGAAGAACGTCGGGCCGACGCTGCAGGTGTACGGCACGCCGGAGCAGAAGAGGCATCTGGCCGCCATCCTGAGCACGGACGAGATCTGGTGCCAGGGGTTCAGCGAGCCTGGCGCGGGCTCCGACCTGGCCGGCCTGCGCACCCGGGCGGAGCAGGACGGGAACGAGTTCGTCGTCAACGGCCAGAAGATCTGGACATCGAACGGCATGCACGCCACGCACATGGAACTCCTGGTGCGGACCGACGGCTCGGCCCCGAAGCACAAGGGCATCTCCGTCCTGCTGGTGCGCATGGACACCCCGGGCATCGAGGTCCGCCCGATCAGGCAGATCAACGGGGAAGCGGAGTTCGCCGAGGTCTTCTTCACCGACGTGCGGATCCCACGAGAGAATCTGCTTGGCCCGCTCAACCGGGGGTGGGAGGTCACGATGACCACCCTCGGCCACGAACGGGCGGGCGTCGCCGTCTTCGCGAGCCGTCTGGAGACGCGGGCACGGACCGCCCTGGTGGAGAACCGGCCGGAGGCGCGCGACGAGCCGCTGGCGCCGCAACTCCGGGACGAGCTGCTGCAGCGGTACGTGGACAGCCGCGTTCTCGCGATGCTGGGCGAGCAGATGCTGGACAGGATCGCCGGCGGCGACGCGCCGGGACCGGAACAGTCCGTGATCAAACTGGTGTGGAGCCAGACGAGCCAGCAACTCGACGCGACGTGCATGACCATAGCGGGCGTCGACGGGGTCAGCGGTGTCGTCCCCGGCGTGGCCCATGACTATCTCTCCGGCCGTGCGACGACCATCGCGGCCGGCACCACGGAGATCGTCAAGAACATCATCGCCGAACGGGTGCTCGGACTTCCTCGCAGCTGACGTGGACGACGCACAGGACATAAGGAGATCGAGCGTGACACCGACAACAGCCGCGGAACGGCAGGAGTTCCGTACGGTCGTTCGAGCCTTCCTCACGGAGAGGTCGCCCGAGTCGCGCGTGCGCGGCCTGATCGACGACGAGCGGGGAGCCGACCTCGACACCTGGCGGCAGATGGCCGCGCAGCTGGGGCTGGCCGGAGTGCTCATCCCCGAGGAGTTCGGTGGTCAAGGTCTGGGACAGGTTGAGATGGCGGTGGTTCTTCAGGAGGCGGCACGGGTCCTGCTCTGCGCCCCGCTGCTGTCCAGCGGCGTCCTGGCTCCCACGGCCCTGCTGGGCAGCGGTGACGTGGCGGCGGCGAAACGGTATCTTCCGGCCATCGCCGAGGGCCGCTCGGTCGCCGCGGTGGGCATCCACGACGAGCGGGGTACGCGGACGGTGGCCGAGTCCGGACCGGACGGCTGGCGCCTCACCGGCCGCAAGACGCGGGTCACGGACGGTCAGGTCGCCGACCTTCTCCTGCTGGTGGCCCCGGTGGGACAGCAGACGGGACTATTCGCCGTCGAACGGAACGCCCCCGGGGTCACCGTCGAGGAGCTCGACGGGCTGGACAGGACCCGGCGGCAGGTCACGGTGGACCTCGCGCGCACCCCCGCCGTCCGGATCGGCGACGACTTCACCCGGCCACTGGAGAGGTTGCTGGCGGTCGGTGCCGTCGCGGCGGCGGCGGAGCAACTGGGTGTGGCCGAGCGCATGCTGGAGATCTCGGTCGAGTACGTCAAGACACGGGAGCAATTCGACAGGCCCATCGGTTCCTTCCAGGCCGTCAAGCACCTGTGCGCGGAGATGTTCGCGCTGGTGGAGTGCTCCGGAGCCGCGGTGAACGCGGCCAGCCGCGCCGCCGCGGAGGACCCGGCCGCGCTGGCCGAGATCGCCGCCGTCGCCAAGGCGTACTGCTCCGTTGCCGCGACGCGGGTCGTGGAGACGGCGATCCAGGTCCACGGAGGGATCGGATACACCTGGGAGCATCCGGCCCACCTCTACCTGCGCAGGGCGAAGTCGCTGGAGTTCATGTTCGGGGACCCCCACCACCACCGCGACAGGATCGGTGTGCTGAACGGGTTGTAGCCGGTTGGCGCGGGGTAGCGGCGGTCGAAGGCGGGGGCGTGAAAGGACTCCGCCTTCGACCGCGACGGTCAGCGGCCGGTGAAGTTCGGCGGACGCCTCTCCTTGAAGGCCGCCATCGCCTCCGCGCTGTCCGCGCCGGATCCGATGCCCAGGAAGGTGACCTCCTCGCGCCAGGTCTGCTGGATGTTCATGTCCAGGCCCGCGTTGATCTGGGACTTGATGTGCCCGATGCCGATCGTCGGGCCCTGGGCAAGCCGCTCCGCCCACTCGGTCGCGACCTCGAGCACCTGGTCGTCCGGCACGCACCGGTTGACCAGACCCCACTCCAGGGCGGTACGCGCCGGAAGCACATCGCCGAACAGCGCTATCTCCTTGGCCCGGACCGGGCTCACACCCCGGGTGAGCAGGTAGGCGCCGCTCGCCTCCAGGGGCAGGCCACGCTGGACGAAGACCTCACAGAACCGGGCGTTCTCCCCGGCGATGACGAGGTCGCAGGCGAAGGCGAAGTTGCAGCCGAACCCGTAGGCGGCGCCGTCGACCGCGGCGACGATCGGCTTGGTGTTCTCCCACACCTTCTCGATCACGCGCCACCAGCCGTACGACAGCCCGTCCTCGCGGGCGATGTGCGTGTGGGTGCCGCGGCGGTGCGCCGGTGGGATCTCGATGTGATCCGGTTCGCTCAGATCGGCCCCGGAGCAGAAGGCTCCTCCCGCTCCGGTGATGACCGCGGCCCGGATGTCGGCGTCGCTGTTGACCTCGTCCAGCGCGGCGAGGATCGCGTCCCGCAGCGGATGGTGCACGGCGTTCCTCAAAGCCGGCCGATTGAGGACGAGAAACGCCACCTGCTTCTCGATGCGGAACTCGAGACCCGCGTTTGACCAGCTCTCCACGTCCAGTGGCATTCGTCTTCTCCTTGCGACTGAGTGACTGAGGTCTGCCTGGCCGGACCCGAGACGGCACGGCGGCCGAAGCCCTCGGCGACAGACCCGGAGGCTACCTCGACAGTAATCCATACTGTATGTATTACTATGAGTGCTGGCAATGTACTGGGACGACTTGTCGGAGACGCCCTCAAGCCCGGCCGGCTGCCGGAAAGCACCTGTTCACACGGTTGAAATACGGTAGTGACAAGAGTGCGCGATGGAAGTACCGTAAGTCTTACGAATTGGTTGGCGATAACTCGCTTTCCGAAGGGCGACGCGGGATGGTCCACCAGGCGTGCAGGCATGCGTGATCGCCGGACGCCGCCCTTTCGAACGGGTCTCGTCATCGCCGCAGCCGCCAGGGCGCCCCCCGTGCAGGTTCCCAGGTGATCTAGGAGGACGCTGATGCTTCCTGACGACGCGAAGATCGTCTCCGTCGACGACCACGTGATCGAGCACCCGCAGGTGTGGCTCGACCGGCTTCCGAGTAAGTACAAAGACGTCGCGCCGCGTATCGAGAAGGTGGAGGACGGCAACGACTGGTGGATCTATGAGGGAGAGAAGGCCGGAAATTTCGCGCTGAACGCGGTGGCCGGCAAGCATCCCAAGGACTACGGGATGGATCCCCGTTCCTACGATGACATGCTCCCGGGCTGTCACCGGATCGAAGACCGGATCAAGGACATGGACACCGAGGGTGTCTGGGCACAGCTGTGCTTCCCGAACATGGGAGGCTTCGCGGGCACCGTCTTCTCCCGTTCCAAGGATCTGGAGCTCGGTCGGCTGTGCGTGCAGGCGTACAACGACTTCATCCTCGACGAGTGGTGCGCCTACGCCCCCGACCGGCAGATCCCGCTCGTCATGGTGCCGTGGTGGGATGTCGAGGAGTCGGTGAGGGAGATCCACCGCACCGCCGCGAAGGGCGCGAAGTCCTTCACCTTCGTCGAGCTGCCCCATCGGCTCGGCCTGCCGTCCTGGCACACCGACCACTGGGACCCGCTGCTGGCGGCCGCGCAGGAGACGGACATGCCGCTCTCGCTGCACTTCGGTTCCGGTGGTTCGCCCGACGTGTCGGCGGAGGGAAGCTCGACGAACTTCACCGTCGCGATCTCGCTGTTCGGCCTGAACTCCATGTCGGCCACCTCCGAGCTGCTGCTCTCGCCGGTCTTCCACAAGTTCCCGAACCTGAAGATCGCGCTGTCGGAGGGCGGCATCGGCTGGATGCCCTACATGGTCGAGCGCATCGACTTCGTGTGGGAGCGGCACCGCTGGTACAACGACGTCAACCGGGCGGTCCGGCCGTCCGACCTGTTCCGCAAGCACATCTTCGGCTGCTTCATCTCCGACAACGCCGGAATCGCGGCCAGGCACACCATCGGAATCGACAACATCATGTTCGAGAGCGACTACCCGCACTCGGACAGCAACTGGCCGAACACCCGCAAGATGCTGGCCGAGGCGCTGGTCGACGTGCCGGAGGACGAGGCCAGGAAGATGGTCGAGCTCAACGCGCGCCGGGTGTACAACTTCCCGGACCGGCAGGCCTGACCGCTCATCAGGACCCGCTTCACAGCGTTTCGCGCTCGTGACGCGGTACGAGAACGGCCCCATGACCGGCGCGGTCACGGGGCCGTTTCCGGTGTCACGCCGGTTCTGAGCCGGTGTGTACCCGGGCCATGAGCAGGCCCTCCTGTCGATATGAGGGTGCCCGGCGGAGAAAGGAACGACATGCCACATCGTCAGAGTGGGAGGCGAGCGGTCGGCCTTCTTCGCGTCTCCGTTGCCGAACCGGCGGACGGCGCCGCGGACGGCCCCCGTTCGAGTCGTCGGGAGAGGTGTACGAGCCGCTCGTGGGGGTGGATCTGCGCGGTGCCGCCGACGCGACGGCGGTGCACCGGGCGATGAGGCGCGCACGCCTGTCACGACCGGCGTAGGCGGCCCGGGGGCTGCAGTCCGACCACGGACCCGGTGCGGTACATGTTCACCGGAGCCGGTTCCGGCCGGCTCCGGTGTAGCTCATCGACGTTCGGCCCGTTCAGTCCGAAGCGGGCAGGGGCTTCGCCGTCTGGGTGGAGAGAACCTGGCCGTCGATCGTCAGCGGACCGTCGCCCGCCTGGACGCACAGCAACTCCACCCGGCGCGCCTCGTCGGAGTACCGCTTGCCGAGCAGGGTCCCGGGGGCTCCCGGAGCGGAACCTGCCGAGGGCTTCTCCACGACCTCGTCGCCGCGGGCCATCGGCAGCCCGCCGCAGCACACCGACACGTCGTCGCCCGTGGCCCGGACGACGATCACTTCGGTCGTGCACACCCGACTCCGCAGCCGGTCGCCCGCTTTCAGCATCGCCATCGTTTGTCACTCCTGACCGAGTCGCAAACCAGATCCGGATGTCGCCATCGGATGCCGGTCCTCTGAGTTATCCCTGTACACGCATTCACTGAAATCAGAACGGTATGGCTTACCGTAGCCCAATTCAGAGCACGCGGTAAACATCTGCGGCCGTACTCCCGCAGGGTGACGCCTCTAGGTCCTGTCCTGCGGATCTTTTGCCTACTGCGGTCGGTCAGGCGGCGCCTCGCCGCGTTGTCGTCGGTCACCGCAGCACGCTGCGGCTCCCT